>NZ_VRVE01000003.1:0-177902 GCF_008040035.1 Methylobacterium sp. WL9 | reverse complement strand
ATGCTGATCGCCGCCGCGGCCGCGGCCGCGTTGATGCGTCCGGCGCGCGAGGCCGTGACCGAGACGGCGCCCGCGCTGAGGAGGGAATTCGCACCCGTGATGCTCGCGGCGACGCCACCGGCGATGCTGTTGAGGGCGAGGGTGAAACCGACCGCGACGGCGACGCCGGCGCTGCCGCCGCCCGCTCCTGCGAGCGAGGCCGATCCGGCCAACGCATCGATCGTGGAGGTATCCGCTGCGTTCACGACGACGCCGCCAGCGTTGATGCCGGTGCCGGAGCCGCTGATCGTGGCGCTCGTGGCGACAGCGATCGCGTTCGAGACGACGGCGCCGGCAGCCGACGCGCCCACACCGGCGGAGCCGCCGCCGCCGATCGCGGCGGAAGCCGCGACGACCTGTGCGTTGATCGTCTGCGACGAGGTCGCAGTAACGCTGAGCGCCCGGCTCGCCGAAACGCCGGTATTGCTCAGTAGGGCGGCAACGGCCGTGCCGCCGGCGCCCTTGAGCGCATAGGCGGTCGTCTCGGTCTTATCTTTCCCGTTCGCGTCCTTCTCGACGGTCTTGTCCCAGGAGCCGATGTAGTTCTCGGCGATGGCCGCGCCGATGCCGACACCGACGCCGTTGCTGCCGCCGACACCGACTGCGAGTGCGGCGGCCAGGATCTTGGCCTCGATCGTGGCGGAGGATTCCGCCTTCACGTCGACCGTGCCATTGCTGCCGGTCGCGGTCAGAGCGCTGTCGACGACGCTGGCGCGCGTGCCCGTGGTGATGACGTTGCGCGCATAGGTGACAGCTGCGCTGACCGCGACGGCGTTCGAGCCGCCGCCGGCGATGCTGAGCGCCGCCGAGGCGGCGTGCGCCGTCAGCGATCCGGCCGACTTCGCGCTGACGAGGATCGCGCCCGTGGTCTGGAGGCCGCGGTCGACGTTCTTGACGGTGGCCGAGACGTCGTTGGCGATGCTGTTCAGCCCGACGCTGCCGCCGACCGCGACCGAAACGGCATTGGAGGCGCCGGCCGCGAGCGCGAGGCTCGCCGACAGGGCCTTGGCCGTGATGGCGGAGGTATCCGTCGCCGAGACCGTGGCGCCGGCAGCCGCGATGCCGGGGCCGGCGCCCGCGCCGTCACCATCGATGAGTGCGCCGGTCGCGAGACCGATACTGTTCATCGCGAAAGTGCCGCCGAGACTCACCGCCCCGGCGTTCGAGCCGGACAAGGCAGCGCCGACCGCAATCGCAACGATGTTCGCCGTGATCGTGTTCAGGCTCGTCGCCGTGACGGCAAGCGCGCCCATGGCCGAAACCAGCGTATTCGAGAGAGTGGCGGAGACGTTGGCGCGGCTGCCGAGGGTCGGCGTCTGACTGAGCGTGTTGCCCGCCTCGTCATAGGCCGTCCAGGCACCGATCTCGTTGTAGGCGATGGCGATTCCGAGCGCGCCGGCACCACTGCTGCCCGAGCCCGCACCGACGGACGCCGCGGCCGAGATGATGTCGGCCTTGATCGTGGCCGTGCTGGCGGCCGAGACGGTGATCGCGCCCGCGGCGTTGAGCGAGGCATCCTGACCCGTCGCGGTCGTGCTGCTGTTGATCTTGTTGACGGCGGCGGCGCCGGCGCCGGACACGCCGATGCCCTTGTCGCCGCTGACGCCGACCGCGACGCTCGCGGCCGCGGCGGTGGTGGCGATGGTGCCGGTCCGCGTGGCCGCGATCGTGATGCCGCCGCTGCGGGTCATGACCTGCGCGTCCTTCACGGTCGCGCTGACGTTGCCGGAGATGCTGTTGAGGGCGACGCTCGCCGCGAGGGCGACCGTGACCGCCGTGTCCTGGCCGAGGGCTGCGGCGATCGAAGCCGCGCCAACGGTGGAGGACACCGACGATTCGTTGCCCGCGGTGACCGACACGCTGCCGGCATCGACGATGGAGGCCGCACCGAGAACCTCGGCCGTGGTGGCGACGTCGATGACGTTGCGGGCGACCGAGCCGCCGAGGCTCGCCGACGTGGCCGTGCCCGTGCCGCTGCCCGAGACGCCGATGGCGACGGCGACCGTCGTGGCGTCCACCGTCTCCTTCGACAGGGCGCGCACGGTGACGGCGCCGGCGGCACGCACGGGCGTGCCGGACAGGGTCGCACGCACCGCGGCGCCCGAGCCGATCACGTTGTTGGAGACCGAGGCGCCGACCGCGACGCCGATGGCCTTGTCGTTCGCCGAGGCTGCCAGCGCGATTGCGGTGGCGCCGGTGAGCGCGGCGATCTTGGCCTGATCGTTCGCGAAGATATCGAGGCTGCCGACCTTGCTGGCGTCGGTCGTGCCGTCGCCGACCTTCGAGCCGAGCATTTCGGCGACGGTCGATCCGCCGATCGTGTTGAGCGCGAGGGCTCCGCCGCCGCTGACCGCGACGCCCTTGCCCTGTGACGAGACCTGGGCGCCGACGGAGGCGGCGAAGGTCTGTGCGGAGATGTCGGCGGTGCGCGCCGCGGAGACCGAGACTGCACCGGTGCTGGCGAGGTTGGCGACCTGCGTGATGCGGGCCGTGACGTCGCTGCTGATCTCGTTGTTGGCCAGCGACGCACCGATGGCGACGCTCGGCTTCGTGCCGGTGTCGCTCGCATTCGCGCTCAGGTTCGCCGAGACCGCCAGCGCGATGGACGTCGCCTTGATGAGGCTGGTGTCCTTGGCCGAAACGATGATGCCGCCAGCACCCGCGCCGACTGCGTCGTCGGTGCTGCCGCTGCCGTCGATGACCGCCGTCGTCGTGGTGACGATCTTGTTGCCGACGTAGAGGCCGCCGCCGGCGAACGCGACGTTGCTGCCCTGGCCGCCGCTGCCACCGCCGGTGGACGCGGCGACGGCGACGGCCGCAGCGAGCGTCTTCGCGGTGATGGCCTCGGACGAGGTGGCCTCGACCGAGACCCGGCGCCCGGCCGTCAGGCGGCTGTTCGTCACGCTCGCGCGCACGTCGAGGGAGCGTGAGGTTCCGTTCTTGAGGTCCGCGCCCGTCGGCAGGCCGGCCCCGTAGAAGCCGATCATGTTGAAGGCGAGGCTCACGCCGATGGCGACCGCCTGCGAGGTGCCCTTGCCGACGACCACGGCCGCAGCGGCCGCCTCGACCGAGGCGGTGATGGCGGAATCGTTCGTGGCCGTGACGGTGATGTTACCCTGGCCACCGGTGCCGTCCTGGGCCGGAGCGACGGCGCCGCCCGCCGTGATCTTGCTGCCGGCGATATGCGCGTCGACGCCACCGAGGATCGTGTTGAAGCCAAGCGCCCCGCCGCCGGCGAAGCCGATGTTCTTGCCGTCCTCGGTGCTGAGAAGCACGGCGATCGCGGTGGCGGTCGCCTTGGCCGCGATGGTGGCATCGCTCGAGGCCGAGACGCGCACGTCGCCCGCGCTGGCCGTCACCTGACCGACCCGGTCGATCCCGGCCGTCAGCGTCTCGTCGACGATGGTGTTGCGCGCAATGCTGAGGGCGACGGAGATCGTCTTGCCGGTTTGGCTGGTAGAGCCGGTGTTCCCGGAGCCGGTATTGCCGGCCGACGCATCCGTCGGGGGCAGCTTGTAGGCCACCGACGTCACCGGTGCGGTGACCACGGCGTCGATCCTGGAGGCGCTGAGCGCGTTCACCGAGACGCCGCCGACGGCATTCAGACTCGTCATGTCGGCGATCGTGGCCGAGGTCGCGAGGCGGGCGAGGTTCAGGCCGACGACTGCACCGACGCTCGTCACCGAGGCGCCGACCGTGGTCACGGCGTTCTTGATCTCGGCCTTGATCGTCGCCTTCGACTGCGCGGTCACGGAGACGGCGCCGGCGGCGTTGATCGGCTGGCCGGTGATCGAGGCGGTCGCGGCGAAGGTGTTGGCGCCCTGGAGCACCGTTCCGAGATCGGTCCCGAGGATCGCGTCCGAGAGATCGAACAGGACGTTCTGGCTCGACGTGCCGATCTTGTTAAAGGCCGCAGTCACGCCGACGGCGGTCTCGCTCGACTCGACGGTGCTGTCGACAGTCGCGGTGATCGCAGCGGTGTTGCTCGCGCCGACGGCGACGTTGCCGACGGTCCTGCCGATATCGACGTCGCCGAGCTTGCTCCCGCTGATCGTCGCGCTGCTCGTGCCCGTCACCACGTTCGCCGCGATGACGGCACCGATCGCGAGCGCGCTCTTGTCGCCCGGCTTGGTGCCGGCCTTGAGCTTCGATTCGACCTTGCTCGTGATCGTTGCGGTGATCGTGCCCGTTTGGGCGGATTGCACGCTCACGTCACCGGCCCGGACCACACTCGTGTTCACGAGGCTGGCCGTCGCCGTGCTCTGCACATCGTTGCTGACGAGGATACCCGCGACTGCCACGGCGTAGGGCTTCGAGGAGGTGCCCCCGCTCGCGGGCTCCGCGCCCTGCGCAGGCGGCGTCGCGGAGCTGCTGGCATCCTTGCTCTCGCCGAGGTTGAGCACGCCCGGCGGCAGGAACTTGATAAATTCGCGCAGATTGTTTTCGCGCCAGGAATTCGCTTCCGTGAAGATCCCCGCCGCCGTTAGGTCGACCGATTTGCTATCGCCAAAATAGACGAAGCGCTTCTCGACGCCGTTGATCTGGGCGAAGACGATGTCGCCGAACTTGACGGTCTTGGTGCCGGATTTGGTCGTGTAGGTGTAATTGTCGAGAACCTTGCTGGCGAAGTCCTCGAGCACGCTCGGCTTGGTGAGGCTGGCGAGCGAGGACAGGCTGTTCAGCGAGACGATCGAGCCGTTGCTCGTAGCAGAGATCGTGACGGCGCCGCCGGCATCGACCGTCTTCGTGGTGCCTGTGTTGTCGATGGTCGCAAGCGCCTTGGCGTTGACCATGTTGCCGGTCAGCGCGAAGCCGATCGCGTAGGCGCTTGCGTCCTTCAGTACGGCGTTCGAGGCGCTGGCCTTGTTGTTGACCTGCGCATTGATCGTCGCGTCCGAGCGCGCCGTCACGCCGAGCGTGCTGCCGGCACCCGTGACGACCGTGCTGCGCAGGATCTGCGCGGTGGCGCCCGACGGGGCGTCGTCGTTGCCGGCTCCGATGAGCGGCTGGCCAGTGATCAGGTCGGCCGTGCGGAACAGGATGTTCTGCTCCTTCCAGCCGATGGTGTTGAAGGCCAGCGTGATCGAGACGGCCCCCTGGTCGCTCGAGGTCGCGACCTTGTTCGTCGCGTCGATCGTCGCGGTGTTGACCGCGCCGACGGCGACGCCGCCGCCACCCGTGACGGTGCTGTCGACGATCTCCGCCTTGGCGGTGCCAAGGACGGCGTTGGTGGCGATGATGCCGCCGAGCGCGAGGCTCTTGGTCTGCGTCTTGCTGCCGGCCGTCGGATCGGTCGTGGCCGCACTCGGCGCCGGCGCCGCGCCGGCAGCCGCCGTGCCGTTGGTCTGCTTGTAGGAGCTGGCCGACTTGACGGTGGCAGCGCTGTCGGCCGTGGCGGTGATCGTCGCCGTCTCGGTCGCCGATACCGTGATCGCTCCGGTTCCCGCGGTGGCGGTGACACCGGTGATGCGGGCGACGGCGTCGCCGTGTACGCTGTTGAGAACCACGAGGCCGCCGATCGCGAGAGCCGAGGCCGATTGCGGCTTCACGGTCCCGGCCTGGGCGGCATTGCCGGCCGAGGGATCGCCGGTGGGCGTGTCCGTGCTGGTGGCGGGGGTCGCCGCCGGGGCAGGCGTGGCGGCGTTGCCAGTGCTCGGCAGCGTCAGGCCATCCGGAATGAAGTTGGATTCGAGGGCGCGCTTCCAGAGCAGCTTGTCGCCGTAGTTCGTCGCCGCGAGATTCACCTGCGAGGCATCGGTGCCCATGTAGATGTAGATGTCTCCCGCCTTGTAGGCGTCGGACTTGGCGGCGATCAGCGAGAACTTCGTCTTGTCGGTCAGCGTGAAGGTGCTCGGCTGGACCTTGCTCAAGAGCTCGGCGCCGACATACTTGTAGATCTTGCCGTCGAAATCCTGAATCGTATCGCCAGTCTTGACGGTGACGCTGGCCGAGTCGACTGCCTTGAAGGTCGGCTTGGCGTAGCCGTCCGCGATGCGGACTCGTGTGCCGAAGGTGACATCCTGCTTGTTCACGGTCTTCGGCACTTGGCCGAAGGCCGAGAGGTCGAGGGTGCCGATGCTGTCCGTGCTGAGGCCGAGTGGCTTCAGGAACGCGTTCAGGCCGTCCTTCAGCGCCACGATCCTGGCGGCGACGTCGAGGACGGCGCGGTCGGCGGCGACCTGCAGACCGATCACCGCGCCGACCGTCTTTTCTGCCGCCTTCGTGGCCGTGTCCGCATTCGTGCTGTTCCGCAGCGCGGCATCGTCGAGATAGCCACGGCGTGCCGCCTCTGCGGCAAGCTTCAGCGCTTCGGCGCGCGCCTCGTCGGCCGCGGGCGTATTGAGGAAGCCCGCCAGGGTGAACGGCACCAGATCGTCCGAAGCCTTGGTGAGGCGGCGGGCAAGGTCGGTCTGTTCCGTGGTCGGAATGACCTTGGCATCGACCACGGCCTTCAGCGTATCGACGAGGGTCTTGTTGATGCCGCGCAGATAGGCGTCGACGCTGTCGCCGGCCTTGAGCTTCAGCGTGGCCGTCTCGACCTGCTTCAGCAGTTCCGCCGGGCGAGCCTGCAGCTCCAGGATCAAGCCCTTCACACGGGCGATCTCGGCGGTGGCCTTCTCTTCCAGAGCAGTGATCTCGGCCGGCAGGAAGTCCTTGCGGTTCTTGACCAGGTTCGACTGAATCGTGGCCGACTGGACCTCGTTCGGATTGGTCGAGAAGTCGGACGGCAGGTACTTGTTGAGCTTGGACTGGTTGGTGACGGCGCCGCCGTCGGTCTTCACCACGGTCGAGCTCGTCACGATCTGGACGTTCGAGGTGATGCCGGCCGCATCCTTCGCCGTGACGGCAAGCGCGCCGCCGGCGGTGATGTCCCGGGTCACGCCGGTGTTGTCGATGAGGGCGACGGCGCTGCCGCTGACCTTGTTGGAGGAGAGCACGACGCCGAAGCCGGAGCCGCCCGATCCCTTCATGGAATCGGTCGACGACATGGCCGCGTTGCTGATCGTCGCGTTGATCTTGGCAGCTGACGTCGCGGAGACCGAAAGGTTGCCGCCGGCCTTCGCAGAGGACTTGACGATCGTCGCCTTGGCGCCGGACCCAACCTCGCCACCGAAGGCGCCCGAGATGGCCGACTGGCCGATCAGGGTGTCGACGGCGTTGAACAGCAGATTCTGCGTCTCGTAACCCACCGAGTTGAAGGCGAGCGTCACGGCGCCGGAGACGCCGCCGCCCTCGCCGCCCGAGGTCGTGGACGAGGCGCGCACGCGCGCATCGACGCCGGCCGTGTTCTCGGCGGTGACGTCGAGATTGCCCGTCTGCGCCTCGACGGCCGAACGCAGGACGCTCGCCTCGGCACCGCCGCGCACGACGTTGGTCGCCGCGATGCCGTTGGCCGCGATCACCGTGCCACCGCCGGTGCCGCCGCTGGTCCCGGCACCGGATTGCGACTTGAAGGACGCGCCGCCGGAAGAGGTGACGGTGCTCACGAGCGTCGCCGAGATGTCGGCGGCGTCCTCGGCCCGGACCGCAAGGTCGAGATACGACGTCACCGCCGCGTCGGTGATGCGAGCCGTGGACCCGCCGTTCACCTCGTTGAAGACGATCAGGCCGCCGAAGGCCTTGGAGGACGAGGCGGGCGTGCGCGCGACCGGGGTGGGATCGCCCTGGGCGGGCGCCGCCGCCGGGGCAGGATCGGCCACCTTGTCGATCTGCGGCATCACGGTCTTGGCCGCGGCCGGGATCCAGTTGTCGCTGGTATAGTCCGCGCCCTTCAGGGTGACCTTGGTGTTGTCCGCACCGCGCCAGATGTAGACAGTGCCTTTCTCGCCCTTCGAGGTGGTGTCGGCGCGCGAGAGCAGGACGCCCTGGCCGGCCATCATGAACTGGAACCCGTCGTTCGACGAGTAGCGAGCCTTGTTGCGCGCGATCGTCGTGGTGCCGGCCGCCGTCGTGACGGTCGTCGTGTCCTTGTCGGGGTTCGTGGGGCTCGTCGCGGCGGGAGTGCCGGAAGGCTTCGTGGAGACGATCGCACCGTCATCGACCGCGAACCAACGGGCCGCGTTCGTGTAGTCCTCGCTGGCAAGATTGACGGAGGCGTCGGCAGCCCCGACGAAAATGAACACACGCCCTGCCAGGCGAGGCTTCTCCTTCCGATCTGCATCGGTGCTTGCGGCGGTATTCTCGCTGAAGTCAGCCGCGAGCCTCACCCGATCGCCCGCGTTGAGCGCCTTCGTCCCAGACTTCGAAGTGTAGTCGTAGATGTTGAGGGCGGTCGCGACCGCCTTCCTCGCGAGCTCGGCCACGCCGCCCGACACGGCCGAGGAGCCGATCATCGTGCTCTCGGACTCGATGCCGGCCTGGTTCTTTGCGGAGACGAGAATCGACCCAGCCGTCGAGGTGACCGTCGCGGAAGGCTGTGCCGGGGCCGCGGCTGACGCGTCCTCGGATCCGATGAAGGCCTCGGCGCGGGCGCTGACCTTGTTCAGGGCGAGGACGGCACCGGCGGAGATGCCGCGTGCGCCGGTCTCGGCCTTGTGGACGGTTTCCTCGGAATCCGCCTGCTTCACCTTGTTGCCGGCCTCGGCCTTGATGGTGGCCTGGCTCTCGGCGGTGACGGAGACGTCCCGCTCGGCCGTGACGGTGCTGTTGGTGATGTAGGCCTTCGCCCCGGCCGGGTTCTCGGCATTGGTGGCGGTGGCGATCAGCGGATCGCCAGCGATCGTGTCGACGGCGGCGAAGAGCGGGTTCTGCTGCTTGAAGCCGACGGTGTTGAAGGCGAGCGTGAAGCCGAGGGCCGTTCCTTCGCCCGAGACCGAGCCTGCGGCGCTGGCCTCGATGCTGGACGCGTTGACCGCCGAGACGCTGACGCCGCCGCCGCTGCTCGTGACGGTGCTGTCCTTGATGTAGGCCAGCGCCCCATTCTGCACGTTGTTCGAGACGAGCACGCCGTTGGCAGCCGCGCCGCCCTCGGCCTCGACTTCGCTCTCGTCGGTCGCGTTGATCGAGGCAGTCGAATCCGCGCTGACGGTGACGTCGCCGCTCGCGGCGAGGGTGGTGTTGACGATCTTCGCCTCGGCCTTCCCCGAGACGTCGTTGCGGGCGAAAATCCCGCCGAGGCCGGTCGCCGACATCTTGCCGGTCGGGGGCTCCGCACCGTTGGTGCTGCCGGACAGGACGTTGGTCGCGTCGAGCTTCTTCCAGAGGGCGAAGTCGGCGAAGTTGAGGTTGGCGTCCGTCGTGCTGCCGAGATCGACCGCGGCGGCGAAGTCGGTGCCCATGTACTGGTACACGGCACCCTTCTCGCCCCGCGTGGCCGGTCCGGCCCAGGTGTCGCCGAGGCGGATCTTCTCGCCGAACTTGACCTGCCGCGCGCCGGAGGCGGTGGTGTAGGTGTACTCGCCGAGCAGTGCCTCGGCCCCCTTGGAGGTGCCGCCGACCTCGCCGGTTTTTTCGGCAGTGGCCGTGGCGGCGACGGCCGTCTCTGCCTCGATGCTGACGGAATCAACGGCCGAGACCGTGATGTCCGTGCCCGAAACCGTCTTGCCGGCGGCATCGATCAGCGCCAGCGCGGCACCGCTCACGCGGTTCATCGCGACGAGGCCGGACACCGCCAGCGCGTTGACGCTGGCGGCCGCAGCGGAAGCGGTGACCTCGTTGCTGAGCGTCGACGTGATCGCGCCGGAGGACTCGGCCGTCGCGCTGATCGCGCCCGTGGCTGTCACCGTGCTGTTGCTGATGCGGGCGCTGGCCTGCGCCGTGGCTGGGTTGGTCAGGTTGGTGCCGACCACGGCGTCGAGGGTTTCGAAGCCGAGATTGCCGCTCTCGTAGCCGATGGCGTTGAAGGCGAGCTGGATGCCGGCCGCCCGCGCTGAGGTGGTCGGTGGCTTGGCCTGACCGGAGCCGGTCGTGGTCGTCGCCGCTTCGGAGCCCGACGGGCCGCTCGTGGCCGCGGTGATCGCAGCCTCGACCTCGGCCTCGATCACGCCGGCCGTCTTGGCCGTGACCGCGACGGAACCGTCGCCACCGCTGCCTCGGGTGGTCACTGTGGCATCGGTGATCGACGCGTCGGCCGCCGACTGGATGGTATTGGTCGCGATCACCGCGTTGATGGCGAGCGCGCTCGAGCGCGACTGGTTCGCCGTATTCGGCTGGCCCGACTGCGCCGCAGGTGCTGCCTTGTCGAAGGCTGAGGTCTTGCCGGGAACGTCGCTTGCGGTGCCGGCCGTGTCGGCTGTGCCGTCGGCCTTCTCCCCGGTCTGCTCGCGGATCGTCGCGATCGCCTCGACGGTGGCGTCGGCTTTCGACGTGATCGTCGCGCTGCGCTCGGCCGCGACGGCGACGCTGCCCGCGGTAACCCGGGTGGCCGAACCGCTGATGGACGCGACGACGCCACCCTTGATCTCGTTGCGCACGACGATGCCGCCGGCCGACATGCCCGCGGAACCGGTGGTCTTGGCGGGGGCCGCCCCGCTCTCGCCGACGCGGCGCCAGAGGTCGCGGTTCGTGAAGTCCGCCGTCTTCAGGTCGAGCTTAGTCGCGGCCGTGCTGTCGGGGCCCATATAGGCGTAGACGGCGCCCTTCTCGCCGACGAGCTTCCAGCGTGTGGCGTCGGTGAAGTCGGCCTTGGAGAGGTCGATGGAATCCTGTGGGGCCGGCACGGTCGGCGTGCCGGTCGCCTTGACGTAGCGGTAGTAGGAGCCGACCTCACCCTTCCCGGACGGGTGGCCGGGGCTGACGAGAACGACGTCGCCGGTCTTGATGGTACGAGGGGTCGCGGTGGCGGCGGTAGCGCCGGCCTTCGCGTCCTTGGTTGTCGCGGGCAGCTTGGACTTGATCGCGTCGGTGGTGCTCACCGTGCGGATCGGGTCGATGCCCAGCCCATTGGCGAAGTCGACCGCAACACGCTGGCCGAGCTTGATCTCCACCGGCTGGCTGGCATTCGCCTTGAAGTCGGACTTGATCTGCGGCTGCTTGCCCGAAAGGCCGCCATCGCTCGCAGCCTGGCTGGACGCCACCAGCTTCACGTTGGCATTGATCGTCGACATGTCGGCGGCGCGCACGCCGAGTTCGCCGGCACCCGTGATGGTCGCGCCGCTCACCACGTCGGCCGTGGCCGAACGGTTGATGCGGTTGGTGGCGATCAGGCCGCCAATGCTGCGGGAAGCCGCATTGGTGACGGTGCCGGCAGACCCGGTCAACGCGTTCTTGCCGAGAGCCGTCCGGGCGCTGTTGAGCGCCGTCTGCCGCGCCTCGGCCTTCGCGAGGTCGGCGCGCGTCTGCTCCGGCGTGCGCGTGGTCACGGTATTGCTGACCGTGGCGTTCACGGTGCCCGCGCTCGCGGCGTTCACGCCGACGCGGCCGGTGGTCGCCGTGACGCTGGCGGCATCGATCCGGGCGCGGATCTGCTGGGTGGCGGCGACCGTGAAGAAACCGGTGCCGAGCACGGTGTCGAGGGCCATGCCGACGATCTTGTCGGCGAGCTTGTCCGTGCCGGTGACGCCGTCGGCGCGGTAGCCGACAATGTTGAAGGCCGCGGCGCCGCCGATGGCATTGTTGCCGCTGGCGGTGCTGCCGACGGCGGCACCACCGGAGGTTGCGGCACCCTCGGCCGTGGTCTGCGCCCGCGAATCGATGTTCGTCACGTCCGCCGCGTTCACGGTGACGTCGCCGGCGGTCACGCTGCCGCGCAGGACGGTCGCCGTGGTGCTGCCGAGAACGATGTTGACGGCGTAGGAGCCGGCGACGCCGAGCTTGCTCGACGCGACCGCCGCCTTGGCCTCGGTGGTGAGGTCGAGGGCGTTCTGTGCGGTGAGCGTGACGTCGGTCGCGGCGCCGACCACGGAATCGGTGAACGCGGCGGTGATGTCGCGTTCCGAGGTGTTGACCGCCGAACCGCGCGCGACGCCGATGAGCTCGCGATCGGTCTTCTGGGTGTCGGTCTCATTCTCCAGGCTGCCGGTGCCGATCGGCACGGCGATGGCGCTCGCCGCGGTGGCATCCATCGCCACGACGGAGACGGCACCCGCGCTCGCGCTCAGGCGCGACGCTTCGACGACGGCGCTGGTGGAGCCGGTGAGCAGGTTGCGCGCCTGGATGGCACGACTCTCGATGCGCGTGTCGTTCGTCGCGGCAACAGTGAGCGACGCGGCAACGACGCGAACGCCGCGCACGGCCACGCGCACGGTGTCGTTGACGGTGATCTGCGCGGCGCCGGCCTTGATCGGCGCCGGCAGCGAGCCGTCTTCCTCGCCGTCGCCCGCGACCGTCTTTCTCGGATCGGCAGGATCGGGAGCGTCGGTGGCCGCGCGGATGCGAACCTGCAGCGCGCCGCTGTTCGAGGCTTGGATCGCGGCATTGCCGTCGGCCGCGATCAGCGCGGTGGCACCGTCGGCGGGTGCGCCGACCGGCAGCGAGCCGGTCGCGGGCACGCCGAGATCGACGCTCGTCACGCGCGTGAGGTTCTGGTTCGCGGTCAGCGCGAACAGGTTGAGGAGGCTGCTGAGGACGGGGATGTCTGTCCCGTCCTTCGCCACCAGGGTGGTGGTCGCGTTGGTGCGGTCCTCGGCCGAGATCTGGACCGAGACGGCGGGATCGGCGCCGGCGATCGTCGCCGCGCCGGACTGGGTGATCTGCGCGCCGGTGGCGACCGTCACCTGGGCCTTGCTGGTGATCGTCGTCTCCGACTTCTTGATCACGCCCTCGACCGCGAGCTCCGCGGGCGTGAACACGTCGCTCAGGCTCTTCTCGCCCTTGACGATGGACTTGATCGTGTCGGCCGTCCCGGACGCGGCATCGGTGAACGTCGTGAGGCCGGGCAGGACGAGCCCCAGCACCTTCACGTCGACGGTGGCGCGCGTGTTGGCGGCGAGCTTGACTGTACCGCCGTTCACGCCGCCGTTCGCGCCGACGACGATCGTCGAGCTGTTGGTCAGGGTCGGCGTGACGCGCTTGAGCTGCGACGTCAGCGTTGAGGTCAGCGTGATGCTGTCGACGACGTCGGTCGTCAGCGCGGCATCGCCCGTCTTCGCATTGATCCGGCCATCGAGGGTGATCCCGGCGAGGCCGTCGGCCGTGACGGTGAGGGTCTGCGTGTCGGCGGGCGCGACGTCGTTGACCGTGACGCTGCTGCGTACGGCGATCGCCACGCCGACGCCGGTGATGACGGCGTCCTTGTTGACGGTGATGCCCATGCGTGCCGTAGCGGCGGCGGAACGATCGTTGCCGACCGTGACGAGAGCCGGGGTCAGGGTCGCGTCCGCGGCGATGCCGACGCTGCCGCCTGCGGTGATCGTCTTGCCCTGGGCGACGGTCAGGCTGTTGTCGCCGGCGCCACCCTGGAAGGTGATGCCGATATTGCCGGCCACTGCGCTGAGATTGGCGGCAATGTCGATACGGTCGTCGCCGGAACCGCCGTCGAAGGTGATGCCGAGGTCGCCGCTGGCGAGAATCAGATCGGTATCGAAGACGATTCTGTCGGCGCCGGCGCCACCGCTGACCGTGAAGGACCGCGCGGGCGGCAGGCTGGAGAGGTGCAGCGTATCGTCGCCGCTGCCCAAGATCACGCCGAGGCTCGTCGTCGGGGCGGTGAAGGCGAGACTGCCGAAACTCGCGGCGCTGGAATTCGCGGTCTTCGCCAGAGTGTACTTGCCCGAGACGGCCGACAGGGTCGCATCGATGCTGCCCGCCACCGTGGACGAGAGATCGAGCTGGAGGCTGCCCTTGCCGCCGTCGAAGGAGCCGCTCAGGCTGGCGCCGGCCCCGATCGTCAGCTTGTCGTCGGCGGCTGCCGCGCCGATCAGGTTGGAGACGCTTGAGAAACTGCCCTCGAACTTGCCGGAGGTGATCTTGCCCGCATCCGGCCCTGTCAGTGCGAAGTCTGCACCCTGCTTGCCTAGGCCCGTCGGCTTATTGAGGAGCGCGATCGTATCGCCATCGGCGCTGCTCGAATCGCTGAACGCCAGCGTGTGCGTATAGGCCCCGGTCAGCAGCTTGAAGGAATCGGCATCGACAGTGATGACGTCCTTGTTGGCCGTGCCCTGGATGGTGAATGTCTGGTTGGCGTTGGCATCGATCGCGCCGAACGTATGCAGCGCCGTCGTGCCCTGCTGGCCGTTCGTGTAATCATAAACCTGGATGCGCTGGACCTTGGTCTCCGGATGCGCCGTGTCCTCGTTTCGCTCGATCAGCTTGACGAGAAGCTGGTGCTCCGCTGCCGGCGGATCGGCCGGGATGGTGCCGATCGCGTAGGTGATGTCGGAGTTGAGCAGGACGCGCGGCTCCAGCGGATCGAAGATCAGCCGGTCGCGGTTGAAGATCCGGTCGGCCTTCGCCTTGAGGTGCAGCACGAGCTGGCGCTTCGACGGGCGCCCAGCCCGCGGCACGTCAACGCTGCGCGCCCGGTCACGGCGGCGGAACAACGGTCCCCAGAAGCCTTCCGACTTGAACGGAAAAGCCATGACGCTCTCTCCAACCGGGCAGGGCGTGCCGCATTCGGCACGCACACATCAAGTGACCCGGCGCGATAGGGCGCTGCCGGATCGTCTAAAGGCGGTCTGAAAATCCGACCGGCACCCGCTGGCGCGCGCCGATCCTTGTCGCGGGCCTCGTCCGCTCGCCGCGGACGAGGCCGACGGCCAAATCAAGCGTTGCCGGTGGTCTCGAAATCGGCCGGGGAAGCCGGGGCCGTCTCGGCTTCCTGCGCAGCCGTCTCGACCGGAACGCCGATGCGCTCGGCGATCGGCGTGAGGTTCCGCAGCGAGGCGAGGTGCTGATAGATCAGCTCCATCTCGTCGGCCTGCATCAACTCCGCGAGCTTGTCGGCAGACAGCGCCTTGAGCCGGTCGCGGTTGACCACGCTGAACCCCGACAGGGTCGAGCGCTGGCCGGTGCGCAGGGTGAACTGCGCCTGCATGGATTCCAGCAGGTCGAACTCCTGCAGACGCTTCACGAACAGCTTGGTGCGCTGAAACTGCGTCTGGTAGGCCTGCAGGAAGCCGAGCACGTTCTGCAGATACTGCGTGCGGTCCCCGTCGGCATCGAACAGACGCTCGCCGCGACCATCGTCGTTGCAGCCGGAGAAATCCTCGTCCACGCAGAGCGTGAAGGTGGCGTCGGGGTCGTTCGCGTTGTCGCTGGAGAACACGAACGGGTAGCGGCGCAGGAAGGCCGGAACGTAGGCGCCGGACCAGGAGCCCGCCTCGCTCACGTAGAGGTTCTCGCCGTCCCGGATCCCGAGGAGCGCTACCGGGATGATCTCGTCGTCGGCTCCGCCGAACACGATCGTATACTCGGCCCCGGCATTCGGGAACTCGGCCACCATCAGGGGCACGGAGTTCACGCCACGGGCGAATTCGAATGTCGTGCCGGCCTTGACCGACCAGCCGCCGTGCCGCTGCCGGGTCACCGGAACCGCACGTTCGTAGATGAGAAGCTGCTTACTCATTCTGACCCCACGTTGCCACGCATGTGCGCTTCCCGCATCTTTGCGTTCCGCTAGCTACCAGCTAAGGCCCGATTTGCGGAGGGATTGCACGGCTTTTCGATTGATCCAGCGTCTCAGTTTTCGGGTGCTGGAGTGCGGATGCGGGCGACGGCGGCCCAGCCACAACAGCCACCACGGACGATGTCGAGCGCCATGAGCCCGCCCGCGCGAACATTCCTGCGATCGCCGACAGTCGCCTTCAAGTATTAATAAAATATTCAGCCCCGCGGCACTGGTCGTGCGTGCAATCCGATTGCCGGCAAGCGAACCGAAAGCCGATGCACTGGCCGGTCCTTTCGACAGAATACGAATGTCGCTCCCTTCGCTATTTATTAAAATTCCTCAAAAAAACATTCTTTGGACAGATAAATTTATCGATATCATTTTAATTTTATTGAAATAGGATTTCACTCTGAATTTCCGCCTTTTATCGACCAGAAGTAAAAGCAGTTAAGCAAACGATGTCTCGACAGCATCGATCGCTCCAATCGCCAATATAGAAATATCACGAAATTTTATCTTGATCGACATTAGACGAGTCAGGAATTCGGACGTGAGCGAATGGGACGCTGAGCCTCTTGAAAGCGGCAGCGGTGCCTTTAGCTTGCTCGCAGCTTCTGTTGTTGAAGCGTCGCATATGACTGAAAAAGCAAGATCGGTCCCAGAATCAAATCACGTTCCAAGCCGGGATAAGAAATAATTCACGGTTGCAAGTTGATCGTCGGCGCCTCGACGTCTTCGGTCGCACGACGAGGGCGCGGCGCTGCGTCTGACAGACCCCTGACGACACCGAAACCTTCCCCTGCCCTTATCGTAGAAGCCTCCGTCCGCGTGCCGATCCTCCAGCGCCTCGACTACCTCTCGACAGGTCTGCCGAACGAGAAGGCGCACGAAATCTGGAAGGGCGTCGTCGGCACCCTGTTCGAGCCACGCGTCGTACACCCGAACCAACGCCTGCCGACCGGCTCCGCGAGTGGCGTCGTCATGGGCGATATCATCGTCGCGCGCGTCGTCTTCGGTGCGCAGAGCTTTCGGCGTGATCGCGACCTCGTTGCCCGGACGCCCGATCACATCCTATTCCACCTCTATAATGTCGGCGGCTTCAACGGCCTGATCAGCGGCCACCAGACGACGCTGTGGTCGTCGCAGGTCGCGATTATCGACCTTGGCTTCGAAGTCGATACGTTCGCGACCTCCTCCGATACGGTCTCGCTGATCGTCCCGCGCGCGCTGCTGCCCAACCTCGCCGGCGGCCCGTTGCCACCCCGACTCGATCCGGCACGCAACCGCCTGCTGGCTGCACATCTCATGGCCTTGCGCGAACGCAGCCTGTTCCTCCAGGAATCGGAAGTCGCGGGCGTCGTGGAGCATACGGCCGACTTCCTGCAGGCGCTCCTCGACCCGGTGCGGTCGAAGGACCTCGCGCAGCAGGAGCAGGAGTTCGAGACCTGCTATGTCGCCCTCGCCGAGCAAGCGATCCGCAACCATCTCGCCTCGCCCGACCTCTCGCCGGAACTGATCGCCAACGAGATCGGCGTGTCACGCGCCACGCTCTACCGGATGTTCGCGCCCCATGGCGGCATCATGCGTTCGGTCCAGGAGCGCCGCCTGCTCGCGGTGCGTGCGGCCCTGAGCGATCCGCTCGAGACGCGGCGCCTCTCGCGGCTTGCGACCGATTTCGGCTTTCGCGGCAAGGTCCATTTCAGCCGTGCCTTCCGCGCGCAGTTCGGCGTCACCGCGAGCGAGTTCCGGGCCGAGCAGGTGGCCTCGGCCCGGAAATCCGAACGGACCGGCCTCGACGTCCTGACACTGTGGTGGGATCGACTCGGCGCCGTACGCTGACGCGACCGTCCTCAGGCCGACGGCCGCTGCCAGCGGCGCCCGATCGGCTTCAGCAGATCGGCCTCGAGGCCGAATTTTTCGATGTAGGCCGTGTTGAGCCCGAGGCATTCGCGAGAGGCGCAAACATCCCGATGCACGCACTGGTAGAAGCCGTTGCGCGCGAATTCCGTCCAGAAATCCGGGTCGATGTGCAGTTCCGGCTGGCCGTTGACGAGCGCGTCACCAAGGTCGCCGAGCAGGCACTCCGGAAAATTCTTGATCTCGACCGCGCGTCCCTGGGCACGGGCGCGGGACACCGCTTCCCGTAGATAGGGCAGCACGTCGCCATGACGCGGGACGAGGCCCTTCTCGTCGCGCTCGGACATCGGAAAATAGACCCAGAATTCCATCTGGGTCAGGCGCCGGAGATGGCTCAGTCGATCGACGAGATCGGGCAGGAGGCGATAGCTCCGCTCCGTCACGACGGTGTTGGTGAGCGTCGCCACGCCCTCCATGGCGTCGAGGGTCTCGAGGCCCCGCAGCGCACGCTCGAACGATCCCGGCACGAGGGTCAGCGCGTCGTGGGTTGCTGCGTCGCTGCCGGCGACCGAGACGAAGAACTCGTCGACGCCGGCCTCGACGAGGCGACGGCAATAGCTCGCCTGGCCGAGATGCATGCCGTGGGTCTGGATGCGGACATGCCGGAAGCCGCTCGCCCGCGCCCGGCGCGCCAGATCCGGCAGGTCGCGCCGCAGGGTGATCTCGGAACCCGTCAGGATCAGCCCGATCCAGCGCTTTTCGCGTGCGTTAAGCGCCAGCAGCGCTTCGAAATGGGCGTCGGATTCCGGCGCGAGCCGGTCCATCGTGCCCTCGATCATGCAGTGGACGCATTTGAGATTGCAGCGGAATTCCATCGTCAGGGAGACGTAGGCTGCGTGATCGTAGCGTCCCATGACGTCTTTCGCTGCGAAGACTTCGGTGCGGTGCTCGTGAGAGCGGGTCGGAGGCGACTGTTATCGTGGGCAGAGAGATTCAAAGAAGGCCGTAATAGGCACTCTTCGTGACCGTCAGCCGTCCATCGACGACGGCATAGTCGATTCCGAGATCGAAGAGCAGATGCGACAGACGCCGACGCTCTGCGCGCACGAAGTCGCGAATCTCGGCCGGATAGGCGAGACGGTCGAGGAAATACAGCAGCCCGTCGACGTCGATCCGCGAGAAGTAGACGCCGTCGCAGAGGCGCTTGTTGGCCACCACCACGACACCGCAGCGCATCAGTTCGGGCCAGAGGATCGCGTCGCGGTCGAGGCCGGGCAGGTCGAGATGAGCCGAGCAGGCGGTCTTCGCCGCGATGGCCTCCCGCTCGGTCGCGGTCTCGAAGAAGCTGTAGAGGTTGTCGAGGACGAGGCCCTGAGCGGTTAGGCCGTAGCACAGGCCGGAGGAGACGCTACTGCCGGGATTGCCGAGATAGACGTTGAGCCGGTCGAGGCTCCGCGTGCCGCGCGCCAGGGCGTCGTCGAGGTCGAGGGAGAACATGAAGTAGGGGCGCGCGCCGGGATAGTGCAGGCCACAGGGCGCGAAGGGCGCGAGGATCGCGAGCACGCGCTCGATCGAGACGCTGCGCTCCAGCCGGGCGTAGTCGTAGAAGTAGAACTCCCAGGTGGTGACGCCGTCGCGCAACTTGGCCCCCCAGACGCTGCGGCCGGGACCCAAGCCAGCCCGCAGCGCGTCGCAGATCGCGAAGAGACGGCGATCCGCGCCGGCCGCGGTCAGGGAGTGCCAGAGCAGGCTGGACTGGCGCAGCCGGCCGGCCGTGGGTCCGAGGGGCTCGTAGTCCCACAAGCAGTAATCGGCGTAGCGGTCGCCCGGCGCGGCGTATTCGAGGCGCGGCGGGTCGAGGCCGGTCATGAGCCGGCCATGCCGGAATAGACGGTAAGGAAGGGCCGCCCGTCGCGCCCGAGGCCGCCGGCCACGTGCCCCAGGGCCTCGTCGCGGCGCTCGCCCAAGACCGCCGCGACCGCCTGCGGCGCGATGCCGAGATCCGCGAAGGCCGGCGCGAGCAGCGGCTCCACGTCCGCCACCATGAGGCCGCAGGCATAGAGATTGAGATCGTAGGACAGGCGGGGCCCGGGCTCCTCGCGGGCTTCGAGATAGTGGATGGCGCCCCGCCCCCGCTCCTGAGCCAGCCCGAGCACGGCGTGGGCGAGGCCGATCACGCCCGACCCAGCCTCGCCCCAATCCGCACCCATCCGCGTCAACCGGGCCCCGATCTCGGCGGCCGCGCGCACGCGCGGCCAATGGTAGAGCGTCACCACCGGAGGCGTCGCCGCGTGCGAACTCCACTTGTAGGCCCGGTGGACGAGGAGCGGCTCGCCCTTGGTCTCCGCCTTCTGCCAGGCCGTGTCGGTGTCGGCCGACCATTCGACGTAGAGCTTGTAGAGGGCGCCGGAGGGACCGTCCTCGTAGCCGAGATGCAGCACGTCGGCCTCGCCAATCAGGCCGGCGGCCTCCGCGCGCTCCCGCTCTGGCAGGCCGAGCTTTTCCGCCAGCGTGTCCAGGGTCTGCCCGGGCTGTAGCCCGAGGCTGGTGCGGTGGAGACTCACGAGGAAGCGTTCGACCTGGAGCCCGCCCGGCGTCGCCTTCACGGAACGCTCGTAGCCGTAGGGTTGGCCGAGGCCGGCGACGAGATCGGCGAGTCGCGTACCTTCAGGCGTCCGGCGCAGGCTCGCCGGCCCGGATGCAGTCGCGGCCACAGTGATGCGAGCGACCGGCCCGGCGGCGGGTGCCGTCCCGTGCAACGGTTCGAGGAGGCTGGCGTGCAACGCCGTCGCGTCGGCGACCTGCGCAGCGCGTGCCCGGATCTCGGCGAGGTATCCGCCAATCTCGCGGCCATCTGCAACATCGACCGGTGCGAAGGCCCGGCGCGGCAGGAAGTCGGCCCCGGTGAACAGCAGGTAGTAGTCGGTCTCACCGAACACCGCTTCCTCGCGCGGCACGACATGGCCGGCGACTTCGTAGAGATCGAGACGGTCGGCAAGCCCCTCGGGGAGCTTGGCGCGCGCCGCAGCCCAGACCGGTTCGGGTCTCCGTCCGAGCACATAATGCGCCGCAAGCGCTTCCAGCGCGTCGTCGTGCAGGCGGTTCATCCGGGCGGTGTAGGACCGGCTCAGGATCTCCGCCCCTTCCCCGCGCGGCAGATGCGCGACGAAGGCTTCGAGCGCGACGAGATCGAGATCGAGGCCGAAGCCCGCCAGCGGCTCGACGGCGCGGGCCGCGGCGCCGAGGGCGACGACGTTGCGCAGCCAGGGATTGCGCCGACCGCTGGGCAGGCTGCGGTGGACGATGTGCTCGCCCAGGCCGAACGCCGCCTGCAGGGCCGCCTCGGCCGCCTCCGGCGTGGTCGTCTCGCCGTCATAGGCCAGCACGGCTTCGGTGCGGCCGGCGAGCGGCAGCGACGCGGTCCAGCCCTCCGGCAGGCCCGCATAGGTCGTGAAGGGCGGCGGATCCGGTGCGGGCGGTAGGGACAGGCTGACGAGGCTGTCGCAGGCGGCGCTGTCCGCGATCCAGGCTTCGCCGAGCGTCTCGCCGATCAGCAGCGCCGCCGCGCCGGTACAGTCGAGAAACAGGTCGCCCTCGACGCTGGCGCCGCCTTCGAGATCGAGGGAGCGGATGTTGCCGGAGAAGTCACGGCTCGCCCCGAGCACGCGCGCCGGGACGGCCCGCACGCCTTCCGAGAGCGCGATCTCGCGCAGGAAGCGGACCAGGGCGGTGCGATCGAGATGGTAGCCGTAGCTGCCGGCCTCTACGGCCGAGGAGACGCCCGTTTCGTTGCGTGGACCGCGCCCGGCCGCCGCCATCAGCGCCTGCGGCGCATAATCGGCGTACGCAGCCCCCGACCCGCCCTCGTTGCGATGCTTCAGCCAGTAGTGGAACAGATCGCGCCCATTGATGCGTGGGCCGCAGACCCCGAACGGGTGCCAGTGCCCCTGCCCCGCCTCGAACCAGTCGTCGAAGCGGCTGGCGACCCGATAGGTCGCCCCGCAGCGGCGCATGAAGATGGCCTCGTCGATGCCGAGGCCGCGCAGGAAGCGGGTGAGGATCGGACGCGTCGCCAGGCCGACGGACGGTCCGGCCGGCGGCACCGGTCCGACCACCGTCACCGTCCAGCCGACCCGGCGCAGCATGCGCCGCAGGTAGGCGGCGGCGGTCCAGGCCGCGAGGCCGCCGCCGGCGATCACGAGGCGCGGTGGCGCGGTACGGGAAGGCTCGAGCATCAACGCGGCTCCAGGGATAAAGTCGCTGGGACCCCGAGCGGCGTCAGGGCGCCGAGGGTCTCTGCGATGTGGTCGGGGAGATTTCCGGACCCCAATATCTGATCGGCTCCCGGCCGTACCCGGTCGCGCTGAAGGGTGTAAGTCGGGCGCAGCAGGGTGTCGTAGCGGCCGAGATAGGCGTCGAGGGCGTGCAGCAAGCCGGACGCCGCCGACGGATCGCGACGGGCCTCCGTGGTAAAGCTGCGCAGCTTGCGCGCGAGCGCCATGTCGAGTGGCAGGTCGAGCCAGATCAGGTGGTCGATGAGCGGCCCGGTTTCGGCATGGGCGCGGCCGAGCAGGGTGTCGAACACGATGACGGGCCGCCCTGCGCCGGTCCCGGGCAGGCGCAGCGTGCCGCCGCCGTCACGGTCCCTGACCGGCTCACCGTTCCGCAGCCGTGCGAGGTCGCCGGCCAGACCCGGCACGGGGATCTCGTCGAGCGGCGCGCCGCGCGCCAGCCACGCCGACACGCGCTCCGGCGGCCAGCCAGTGATTTCCTCATACGAATCGTAGGACAGCACGGGCGCGCCGAGACGCTCCGCCAGGGCGCGACAGAGGGTCGTCTTCCCGCTCCCCGGCGGGCCGGCGACGGCCACCACCAGCGCCGGCCTCACGACCGGCCCCCAGGCTTGCGCGCCGCGATCAGGTGGAACGGCGTCTCGAGGTCGATGCGGTCGACGGTGATCTCGGTGAGACCCTGTGCCATCAGCGTCTCGGCGTAGAGCCCGGCCTCGCGGAAGAACGGTTGGAAGACGAGGTCGGCCGCCTGGACGTAACCGGCCGGACGGCCGCGGAGCGGCACGGGCGTCCGCTCGTAGACGACGAGGCGGCCTCCCGGTGCGAGGGCCTGCGCGGCGCGGGTGAGGAGAGCGCGGGCCTCGTCCGGCGGCCAGTCGTGCAGGACCGACTTGAAGGTGACGAGGTCGTGCCCCTCCGGCAGCGGATCGCGCCGCATATCCCCGGGCTGGAAAGTGACGCGCGAGGCTTCCGGCCGCCCCGAAAGGTTCTCCCGGCCGAGGGCACAGACCACCGGCAGGTCGAACACCGTCGCGGCGAGCTCCGGAGCCCGCCGGCAGGCCTGGGCGGCGAACTCGCCGCTGTTGCCGCCGAGATCGAGCAGACGCCGATGGCCCCCGAGGTCGATTCGGTCGAGGCCGGGGCCGGCCTCGTAGCGCGTCAGACAGGTCGTGTAGGAAACCCAGCGCCGGGTCGCGGCCAGGTTGTCCGGGGTGACATCGAAGCAGCGGTCGTAGCGGAACAGCTCGAAGGTGCGCGAGGCTGCCATGAAGGCCGGAAGATCCGCGATGAAAGCAGGAAAGCAGCGGCGCAGGTCCTCCGCGGCGGCGGCAGCGAAGCCGAGCTTTGCCGCAATCAGGTCGCGGTGCGGCAGCACTGCGCGAAAGGCCGCGGCGAGTGCCAGGAGGCCGGCGCCGGGCTCTTCGAGGATGCCGCCGCCGACGAGAAGGCCGGCGAGGCAATCGAATCGCGCCGGATCGAGGCGAAGTGTGGTGGCCAGCGCATCAGTCGCGGCCGTCGCCTGCCGGTCGAGGCGGTCGATCAGACCCTTCTCGAACGCGAAAGTGAGGGCGTGGGCGACGACCTCGCTTTCGAGAAAGCGGTCGACCCGCGGAAAATCGTCTACGTCCACGTTACGGTTCCGACATCTCTTCGGCCCATGCACCGTCCTGGCTGGCCGGCATCAGCGTGAGACGGGACCGCCGGCACGGGAGCAAGATCGCGGGCCGGGTGTCCGCGAAGGAATGCGAATTCTGAGACGCTGGATCAACGCAAAATCCTGCGCGGTCGTCGCACTTGCCATATTCCATTCGTGATCGGACCGCACAGACCGTGCAATAACTCCTAGTGCGTCGTCTCGCGGAAGCGCAAGGCAACGGGAATGTGCTGAGGGCACGAGACAAGCCGCCAGTTCCATGGCGGCTTTATTCGTGAAACGTCTTGCCGAGGACTAGGGTCTTTCACGCCGTGCAGGTCGTATCCGGCGGCGCGGATCGGGGTCCGGGTGTTTAGCGTCAACGGGGGAACAGTCGTGAGCGAGACCAACGAGGCCAAGGGCGGCGCTGCGGATCAGGTACGGGCCATCGAGTGGCGTGAAAACGACATGGCGACCCAGTTCGCCAACGTCGTGAACGTCCAGGGGACCCGCGAACAGGTGGATCTGTTCTTCGGAACGAACCGGACCTGGAATCTCGCCGAGACGGCGAATGTCGTCGTCGACCTGTCGAACCGCATCATCCTTACGCCGCTCGCGGCCAAGCGCCTCCACTCGGTCCTCGGCGGCGTCCTGACCGAATACGAGAATCGCCACGGCCGTCTCGATCTCGACGCCTGAGCAGATTCAGCAAAAACGGGTCGTGGCTTTGCGGCCGAAACTGCTGTTCAGCAGCAACCTGAGCGGGTTCGCTCAGGTCCGCAAGCAGAACTTCGTCACGAAGGGGGCCAAGGGGCGATGAGCGAGCGTTTGGCGGCGGAGATTGCGTCGACGGCCGGGCCGGCTGCGCGCCTGCCTCTGGTCGAGCCCGCGCTCTGGCAGGTTCTCCAGACCGCCCAGACCCTGCAGGCGGCGGCCGAGGCTTGGCTCATGCTGCAGGCGCCGATGCTGGGGGCGCCGCGCGCCTGCGTGCTCATCCCGGGGACCTCGGTCGGGCTCGCGCCCATCGCGGTGTTCCCGATCCAGACCGAGTGCGAGGTCGGCCTGCGCGAGACGGCCGAGGCCGCGCTGCGTGAGAACCGGCCCGTCGTGCAGGCCATGGAGGAAAGCGGGACCGGCGCCTGGATCGCCCTGCCGGTCGTGCTGGACGGCGAGCGCTTCGCCGTGACGGCCTTCGCGATCGAGGGCCGCGACAAGGACGATCTGCGCAGCGCGATCCGCCAAATCCAGTGGGGCAGCGCCTGGCTCGTGGCCAAGCAGGCCGAGCTGATCGGGCGCGGTAACCAGAAGACCCTGGCGCGCTCGTCCTCGGTCCTCGGGCTCCTGGCCGGCGTGTTGGAGCAGTCGCGCTTCTCCGCCGCCTGTACCGCCGCCGTCACCGACCTCGCGATCGCCTTCGGCTGCCAGCGCGCAGCGATCGGCTTCATGCGGCGCGGCACCGCCCGGATCAAGGCGATCTCCCACTCCGCCCAGTTCGGCCGCGAGATGAACCTGGTGCGCCGGCTCGGCGCCTGCATGAACGAGGCGGTCGACCAGCGCAGCCTGATCCTGTTCCCCGCCACCGATGGCGACGTCTACGTTACGACGGCACACGAGGACCTTGCGCGCCTGCAATACGGCGGCCGCGTGCTCACCGTGCCGATGCTGGTGGACGACCGCTTCGTCGGCGCTCTCACGCTGGAGCGGCCGGCCGACCAGCCCTTCACTCTCGATACGATCGAACAGATCAGCGCCTGCGCGGCGGCGATCGGCCCGGTGCTCGAAGAGAAGCGCCAGAACGACCGCTGGCTCGCCGCCAAGGCAGCCGAGTCGGTCATGAACGGCATGCGGCTGGTCGTCGGCCCGAATCGGACCGGGTTGAAGCTCGGCATCGCCGGCGTCGTTGCGGCGATCCTCGCGCTGTCGGCGATCAAGATCGACTATCGCGTGACCGCCGACGCCCGGATCGAGGGACTGGTCCGGCGCTCTGTGGTCGCCTCATACGACGGCTACCTGAAGACGGCCGAGCACCGGGCCGGCGATACGGTCCGCAAGGGCGATCTCCTCGCCGCGCTCGAGGACCGCGACCTCGCCTTAGAGCGCCTGCGCTGGGTGACCGAGCGCCAGCAGCGCACCTACGAATACGACAAGGCTCTCGCCACGCGCCAGCCGGCCACGATCAATGTGGTCAAGAGCCAGATCGACCAGGCCGACGCGCAGATCCGCCTCCTCGACGAGCAGCTGTCGCGCTCGAAGTTCCACGCGCCCTTCGACGGCCTGATCGTCTCGGGCGATCTCTCCCAGGCGATCGGCGGCTCGATCAGCCGCGGACAGGTCCTGTTCGAGATCGCGCCGCTCGACAGCTACCGGGTCGTGCTCAGCGTCGACGAGCGCCTGATCGCCGACCTGAGCGAGGGCCAGACCGGGCACGTGCTCGCCACCTCGCTGCCCGACCAGCCGCAGGCGCTCACGATCCAGACGATCACACCGGTGGCCGAGGCCAGGAACGGCCGCAACCTCTTTCGCGTCGAGGGCCGGATCACGGATGGCGCCACCCGGCTGCGGCCGGGCATGGAGGGCATCGCCAAGGTCGATGTGGACCGGCGCCTCCTCGTCTGGGTCTGGGCACGACCGATCGTCGACTGGCTGCGCCTGACCCTTTGGCACTGGTGGCCGTGAGGGCGTGAGGGATGTCCCAGTCTCTCTTCAGCCAATCCTGGTACCGGGTCGCGGCCCTGCGCCCGCGGCTGCGCCGCCACGCCGAGATCCACCGGCAGAGTTTCCGCGGCGAGATCTGGTATGTCCTGCAGGACCACCAGACAGGACGTTTCCACCGGCTCTCGCCCTCGGCCAACCTCATCCTCTGCCTGATGGACGGGCGCCGCACGCTGCAGGACATCTGGGAGCGGGCGGCCCGCCGCAATGAGGACGACCCGCCGACCCAGGACGACACGATCCGCCTGATCTCGCAGCTGCACGGCTCGGACCTGCTGCAGGGCGACCTGCCGCCCGACCTCGCCGAACTCGCCGAACGCGCGGAATCGACGGCCCGGCGCACGCTGATGGCCCGGGTCAAGAACCCTCTGGCGCTACGTTTCGCGCTGTTCGATCCCGACGCCATCCTCGACCGTCTCGCACCGTTCTATCGGCCGATCTTCTCGCTCTGGGGCCTCGCCGTCTGGCTCGCCGTCGTCATCGCCGGCCTCGTCGTCGCGGCCCTGCACTGGGGCGAGCTGACCGGCGACGTCGCCAACCAGATGCTCTCGGCGCAGAACGTCGCGCTGATGCTATGCCTCTATCCCGTGATCAAGGCCCTGCACGAGACCGGACACGCCGTCGCCGCTAAGGCCTGGGGCGGCGAGGTGCATGAGGTCGGGATGATGCTGCTCGTGCTGTTTCCGGCGCCCTACGTCGACGCCTCGAGCTCCGCCGCGTTCCCCAGCAAGTGGCAGCGGATGATGGTGGCCGCGGCCGGTATCTTCGTCGAGCTTTTCCTGGCGGGGGCGGCAGCCATCGTCTGGGCGCTGGCCGAGCCGGGCCTCGTGCGCGCGGCGGCCTTCAACGTGATGGTGATTGGCAGCATCTCGACGCTGGTGTTCAACGGCAACCCGCTGCTGCGCTTCGACGGATACTACATTTTCGCCGACCTCATCGAGATCCCCAATCTCGGCTCGCGGTCGAACCGCTACTTTTTCTATCTGATCGAGCGCTATGTCCTGAAGATCGAGGGGACGAAGAGCCCGGTCACCGCGAACGGCGAACGGCCGTGGATGCTGTTCTACGCGGTAAGTGCCTTCGTCTACCGCACAACCGTCTCGATCGCGATCGCGAGCTTCATCGCGACGCAGTACTTCGTGTTCGGCGTGATGCTCGCATTGCTGGCGCTCGTGGGCACCGTCGTGAGCCCGCTCGTGAAGGGCATCAGGTTCATCCTGTCGGACCCGAAACTGAACGGGCGCCGCCGGCTCGCGATGACCGTCACGGGCGCTGCGGGACTGGCAGCGTTCGCAATCCTGTTCGTGATCCCGCTGCCCTACACCACGATGGCGCAGGGCGTCGTCTGGGTGCCCGACGACACGCAGATCCGTACCCGGACCGACGGAATCCTGACGAACCTCCTCGTGCAGCCCGGCCGGGACACCCAGGCCGGCGAGGCCCTGGCCAAGCTCGAAGACCCGAGCCTCGACAGCCGCGTCGCAGTCCTGCAGGCGCAACTTGCGGAGCTGCGCCTGCGCTACGACGCGGCGCGGCTCGGCGACCGGGTCCAAGCCCAGATCCTGCAGGAGCAGATCACCAGCACGCAGGAGATCCTGCGCGTCTACAGCGAGCGTCATGCCGGCCTCACGGTGCGCACCGAGCATGCCGGGCGCCTGATCGTTCCGGGCGCCGTCGACCTGCCCGGGCGCTATCTGCGCCGCGGCGAGCGCATCGGCTACGTGCTGACCGCCGACGACCCGGTCGTGCGGGTGGTCGTGCCGCAGACCGACGTCGACCTGATCCGCAACCGCACGCAGGGCGTCGCGGCGCGACTGGCGGAACGTCCCGAGGAGGTGCGCGTCGGCGCGATCCGCCGCGAGGTGCCGGGCGCCCAGCAGGAGATCCCAAGCCTCGCCTTGGCCACGCAGGGCGGGGGCACCATCGCCGTCGACGCGAGCAACCCGCAGAAGCCGATCGCGCTCCAGAGCATCTTCGTGTTCGACGTGCAGCTCGCCGGCGGCCTGCCGTTCAACGTGCTCGGCGAGCGTGTCTACGTCCGCTTCGACCACGGATCGGAACCTGTGGCATGGCGTGTTCTGCGCAGCCTCCGCCAGGTCTTCCTGAGCCAGTTCCGTGTCTGAGCCGCTGATCGCCCTGGCCCCGTCGCAGATCGCGCCGGCCGAGGCCGCTTGGCGGCTGCCACAGGCACGGGCCTATACCGAGCGCAAACCCCTGAAGCCCGACCGCCTCGACCAGGCCGTGGCCCAGGTCGTCGGTCTGGTGCGCGCGGGTCTCGCAGGGGTGAGTGCGCGCCGCTATGGACGCATCGCACACGACGCCCTGGCACAGGCACAGGCGATCGACGCGTTGTCCGACGCGACGCTCCGCGAGCGGGTTCGCGGTCTCGCCGGACGCCTGCGAGGGTGCACGACGTTTCGCGATGCCGACATCACCGACGCCTTCGCCCTGATCCGCGAGGTCTCGGGCCGGGTCAGCGGCCAGCGCCATTACGGCGTGCAGATGATGGGCGCCGCCGCCCTGCTCGACGGCCGCATCGCCCAGATGGCGACAGGCGAGGGCAAGACCCTGACGGCGACGCTCGCCGCGGGTACCGCGGCGCTGGCCGGGCTCCCCGTCCACGTCGTCACCGTGAACGACTACCTCGCCGAGCGCGACGCCGAACTGATGCGCCCGCTCTACGCCGCCCTCGGTCTGACAGTCGGCGTGATCAAGGAGAAGCAGGAGCTGGCCGAGCGGGCGCAGGCCTATTCCTGCAACATCACCTACTGCACCAACAAGGACCTCGCCTTCGACTACCTTCGCGACCGCATCGCGCTGGGCCAGCGGGCGAGCGACGTACGGCTGAAGCTGGAAAGCCTTTACACCGCGGTAAACCGGCTCGGGCAGTTGCGCCTGCGCGGCCTCTACTTCGCGATCGTCGACGAGGCCGACAGCGTGCTGATCGACGAGGCCCGCACGCCGCTGATCATCTCGGCGCAGGCCGGCTCGCAATTTGCAGACGACGTGCTGTCGCGGGCTATGGAGATCGCCAAGACACTGGCGAGCCCGCGCGACTACGCGATCGAAGCCTCCGAGCACCGAGTCGTCTTCACCGAGGCCGGCCGCGCGCGGATCGCGGACCTAGTCTCGGGCGACGGGGCGGCCTGGCGTGGCCGCGTCGTCCGCGAAGGGCTCGTGCGTCAAGCCTTGTCGGCGCTCCACCTGTTCCACCGCGACGAGCATTACATCCTGCGCGACGGCAAGATCGTGATCGTCGACGCCAACACGGGCCGGGTCATGCCGGACCGGACCTGGAGCGACGGTCTCCACCAGATGGTCGAGCACAAGGAGGGCTGCGCGCTGTCGAGCGCCCGCACGACGCTCGCCCGCATGACCTACCAGCGCTTCTTCCGGCGCTATGCCCGGCTGTCCGGCATGACCGGCACGACCCGTGGCGTCGCCGCCGAGTTCTGGACGGTCTACCGGCTGCCGGTGGTGCGGATCCCGACCCACCGGCCGCTCAAGCGTGCGCATCTTCCCGACGAGATGCTCACCGACGAGGCGGAGAAGTGGAAGCGAGTGACCCAGCGCATCGCCGAGCTGCACGCGCGGGGATGCCCGGTCCTCGTCGGCACGCGCTCGGTGGGGGCGTCCGCCCGGGCGAGCGCCTACCTGACCGGGGCCGGCCTGCCGCACACGGTGCTGAGCGCCGCCCAGGACAATGCGGAGGCCTCGATCGTCTCCGAGGCCGGGCAGCTGGGTCGCATTACGGTGGCGACGAACATGGCCGGGCGCGGCACCGACATCAAACTCGGGCCGGGCGTGGCGGAACGCGGCGGCCTGCACGTCATCATGGTCGAGCGCCAGGACGCACGCCGGATCGACGACCAGCTCGCCGGCCGCAGTGGCCGCCAGGGCGAGCCGGGCTGCTTCCAGGCGATCCTCTCCCTCGACGACCCGCTGCTTGCCGGGGGCTTGATCAAGAGCGGTGCGGCCCGGCGCATCATGGCCCTGCTCGGCCACGAGCGGGGGCAGGCCTTCGGCTGCCGCCTGCTGCGCTTCGCCCAGTTCCGGACCGAGCGTCTGCATGCGCGCATGCGCGCCGACCTTCTGCGATCCGATCAGATGCAGGATCGCATCCTGGCCTTCGCCGGCCATTCCGAATGAGAACTCTGCCGAATGAGAACTCCGCCGAATGAGGACCCCGTGATGACGTCTCGGCCCGTACGCCACACGCAGTTGCTCGCACTCTCGCTCCTGGCAGCATGGATGGCGACGTCGGCCGGCGTCGCACAGGCGCAGGAGACCCGCGTCGATTGTGTGGTCGAGCCCGCGCAAAAGCTGAAGATCGGCAGCGCCACGCTCGGCATCCTCAAGAGCGTGCCGGTGAACCGCGGTACGACCGTCAATGCCGGCGACGTCATCGCGCGGCTCGATTCGAGCGTGGAGGAGGCGAACGTCGCGCTCTCGCGGGCGCAGGCCGAGTCGGTCGCCACCATCGAGGCCCAGCAGACCCGCGTTGAACTCTACAAGCGGCGCCTCGACCGCCAGAGCCAGCTTTCCAAGGGCATCGTCACACAGGAACGGCTCGATCAGGTCGAGGCCGATTACGAGATCGGCCGGCGCGACCTGCAGACCGAGATCCTCAAGCGCAAGCTCGCGGGGATCGAGCTGATGCGTACCGAGGCGCAGCTCGAACTGCGCATGATCCGCAGCCCGATCCGGGGGATCGTCACCGAGCGCCTGATGTCCGCGGGCGAGTTCGTGCGCCAGGACAGCGCGATCTTCACCCTCGTCCAACTCGATCCGCTCTACGTCGAAGCTTATCTGCCGGTCTCGCGCTGGAAGGAGATCAGCCTCGGGATGGCGACGACGGTCGAACTCGACCAGCCGATCGGCGGTACCTACGAGGCCAAGGTCACGGTCGTCGATCACGTCTTCGACGCTGCGAGCGGCACCTTCGGCGTACGCCTCGAATTGCCGAACCCGGATTTCAAACTACCCGGCGGCCAGCGCTGCAAGGTCGGCTTCCCCCTACCTCAGAAGGGCCCCCTCGCGACGGCCGTGCCCTTCGGCCGATAAGGAAGACACACCGACGGACTTATCGGTACTGTCCGGCAACCCAATCCTACCGATCTTGGCGCCAGGGGTGGTGCAACTGACGGGTGATCATCGCCGGCCTTCGACGTTGCTTCGACCCGCAAGACTCAAGCGTCGTCTGCTGGGCTCACATCGTCGGCACGCGACGCGCCGCGGTTTCGCGCAGGGTCCTGTCGGCGTAGGTGCCCTTCACCGCTTCACGACCGCCGTGGGTGGCTAGATCCAGCACCAGAGCGCTGTGGACGAAGGCGAGATGGCTGAAGGCTTGGGGGAAGTTGCCGAGGAAGCTGTTGTCCCGCTCGTCGATTTCCTCGGCGTAGAGTCCGACGTCGTTCTGAAGCGCACGTAGCGCCGTGAAGCGCGTCTGCGCCTCCTCGATGCGGCCAAGCCAGGCCAACGCGTCGACCAGCCAGAAGGCGCAGATCAGAAAAGTGCCCTCGTGGCCCGGCAGGCCGTCGTCGTTGCGGTAGCGGTAGACCAGCGGCCCATGGCCGAGGCGCTCGACGATCACGTCCACGGTTTTCGCGAAGGCCGTCTCATCGACCGGGAACCCCACCATCGGTGCGATCAGGAGCGCGGCGTCGACGTCGTCGCTGCCGAGGAACTGCGGATAGTAGCCCTCCGCATGGATGCCCTCGCCGTTGACCCGGGCGACGATCCGGTCGCGCTCGGCACACCAGTCGGGGCGCTCGCCGAACAGCCGGATCGCCCGATCGAGGGCGACCCAGTTCATGATCGCGGCGTGGAGATAGTGCTCCTCGGGCTTGCGCGGCTCCCACAGGCCGGCATCCTTCTCGTGCCAGTGCCGGGCCGAGAAGTCGGCGAGTTGGATCGCCTGGGCCTGCGCGGCTTCCGAGATCGTGCCGCCGAGGCGGTGGTAGAGGTAAAACAGGTCGAGCACCTGGCCGTAGGCGTCGCTCTGGTGCTGCTCGGCGGCGAGGTTGCCGTGGTTGACCGGAGACGACCCGCGCCAGCCCTCGAAATGCGCGATCTCGCGCTCGGTCAGCCTGGTCTCGCCGCCCACCCCGTAGAGCGGCTTGAGGCCGCCGCCCTCACGATCCGACAGCGTGCAGACGAAGCCGAAGAACGCTTCCGCCTCGGCCACCATGCCGAACTTCTTCAGCACGTAGAAGGACAGGCAGGCGTCGCGGATCCAGCAGAAGCGGTAATCCCAGTTGCGGACCCCGCCGATCTCTTCGGGCAGCGAGGTCGTGGCCGCGGCGACGATGGCGCCGGAGGGCTCGTAGGTCAGTGCCTTCAAGGTCAGCGCGCTACGGATCAGTTCGTCGGAGAGTGGGCCGTCATAGGCCGCGCCTGCCGCCCATCCGACCCAGGCGCGCCGTGCCGTTTCCATCAGTTCGCGAGCCGGCAACGCCTCGAAGCTGCCGGCTCCGGCTTCGAACAGCGCGAAGCTGCAATCCTCCAAGCCGCCCAGGGTGAAGCGGGTGACGGCGCAGCCATGTTCCAGCTCGAACCGGGCCTCGGAGACGAGGCAAGGCAATCCTTCCCCCGTGACGCGGCCCTCCGAGATCACGAGATCTGCAAAACTGTCGGCAAACCCGGCGAGCGGACGATAAATCGCCACCACCGGCACCGCACCCGACACGCCCGTCACCAACCGCACCAGGGTCGGATGCCCACCCTCCGGCGCCAGCATGAAGTCGTGCAGGCAGAGTACGCCGGACTGTGTGGTGAAGGTCGTCTCGAGGATGTTGGTGCTGGCGAGGTAGATCCGGCGACTCTCGAAAGGCTCGTCCGGCTGGATCGTGAAATAACCCCCGCGATTGCGGTCGAGCAGCCGGGAGAAAACCGGCTCGGCGTCGAACCGCTCCAGGGAGGCCCAGTCGATCGAGCCATCCCGCGCGACGAGCGCGCTGCCTCGGCAATTGCCGAGAAGGGCGTAGTCCTCGATGCGCTGGTAGGGACGCGCGTCGGATCCGGTCATGCGTGTGCTGTTCTCTATGGGTGATGAAGGCAGCGACGCCGATGCTGCCGCTCATGCCGAAAGGCGGAAGCTCGGCTCTAGAAGGCCGCGAACGCCGACCGTGAGCAGGAAGGTGCGGCCGTGGTCCGGGTCGGCGGCGCGCTCGTCGTCGGTCATGCCCTCGTAGGCGCTGGTGATGAGGAGGCGGTCGAGGGCGGGTCCGGCGAAGGTCGGGCAGCTCGGGCGGCTCGCCGGCACGGCAATGGTGCGGACACGCTCGCCTTCGGGACTGTAGGCGTCGATGCAGCCCGCACCCCAGCGTGCGCTCCAGATCAGCCCCTCGGCATCGACCGCCGCGCCGTCGAGGCCGCCCTCGCCGCCGCGATGGTCGTAGAGGGTGGCGGGCTCGCCCGTCGGCAGGCCGGTGCGTCGATCGACGGCGACGCGTTTGAGCCGGTCGTCGTCGGTGTCGGCGAAATAGGCGGTGGCGCCGTCCGGTGAGAAACAGATCGCATTCGGGATGGTGAGGCCGCCATAGAGCCGCGTCACGCGGGTGCCGACCACGTGATAGATCCCGCCGCGTCCAGCCTCGGCGTTGCGACCCATGGTGCTGATCCAGAGCGCGCCGCTCGGATGCACACGTCCGTCGTTGGAGCGGGTGCCCGCATCGTCGGCCTCCAGGGGGCAATGCAGCGAAAGCTTTTCGTCGGCGATGATGCGCAGATAGAGCCCGTTTTCGCCTGCCAGCAATTGCCGCTCGCCGTCGACTGCCGCGACGGCGCTCGCCATGAACGGCAGAGCGTGCTCGCGAACCCGTCCCGAAGCGAGGGACGCCGCGAACAGGCGGCGCTCCAGGATATCGACCCACCACGCCGTGTCGGTTCCCGGATCGTAACAGGGCCCCTCGCCGAGATGGCAGCGCGGCGCGTCGAGAATCTGGATGGCGTCCCGTGCCGGCATGGTTGTCCTGGGCGAAGGTTCGTCGTTGATACCCTGACGCGTCAGGCACGCGGATCATCCCGCGCCTGCCGGTATGACGCAGCAGACGCAGGTTGAACCGAGGAACATCGTGGAGCGGTCGGGCTGCCCGTCTCAGAGAACGGGCATGGCGCCGGCGACCGTGATGAGGGCACCCGAGGTGTAGCTGCTCTCGCCCGAGGCCAGCATCACGTAGGCCGAGGCGAGTTCGGCCGGCTGACCGGGACGCCCGAACGGCACCTGCTCGCCAAAGCTCTTCACCGCATCTTCGCTCATTCCGCTCGGGATGAACGGCGTCCAGATCGGGCCCGGTAGCACGCCGTTCACGCGGATGCCCTTCTCTGCGAGCAGTTGCGACAGGCTGAGCACCAAGTTGCTGAGTGCGCCCTTGGTGGCGCTGTAGGCCACGAGCGTCGGCATCGGATGCTTCGAGTTCACCGAGGAGGTGAAGATCACCGAGGCGCCGGGCTTCAGGTGCGGAAGCGCCGCCTTGGTCACGTAGAATGGACCGAACACGTTGGTGCGGAAGGTCTTCTCGAAGATCGCGTCCTCGATGGCGTCGAGCCCCTGGTTCGGCTGCTGGAAGGCGGCGTTGTTCACGACCACATCGAGGCGGCCGTAGGCCGAGACCGTCCGCTCAACGAGCTCGCGGGCATAGGCCGGATCCGTGATGTCGCCGGGCAGCAGAAGGAAACGCCGGCCCGCCTTCTCGATCCAAGCGCCGACCGTCTCGGCATCTTTCTGCTCGTCGGGCAGATAGGAGATCGCAACATCGGCGCCCTCACGGGCATAGGCGATGGCGACGGCCCGGCCGATGCCGCTGTCGCCGCCGGTGATCAGTGCGGCCTGACCGGCCAGCTTGCCCGAGCCCTTGTAGCTCTCCTCGCCGTGGTCCGGCTCCGGAGTCATCTTGTCCGTCTTGCCCGGGAAGCTTTGGGGCTGACCCGGGAAGGGCGGGCGCGGATATTTGTGCAGCGGATTTGTGGTCATCAAAGGCCTCCGATTGAATGCCGCGACAACCATCCCCCTGGGTGGGTGTTCCGAGGGATCGGACCGCCCGGCTGCGGCATCCGGTGCCCGCGGGCCGATTCATGTGAACATCGGCCGATGCGGCGTGTTGCGTTGCCGATCCCACCGTCTCGGACAGAACGACCATGCGCACGGCATTCGTCATCGCCACGGCCTTGAGCCTCACCATCGCCGGCGCCGCCCTGGGGCAAAGCACCGGCATCTCGGCGGGCGGCGCTGCGGATCGTCCGACGCCGCGCGTGAGCGCCGGTCCCCGGTCGAACCAGATCGACACCCGCGTGCCCGCCGGAGCATCAGGTTCGCAGGGTAATTCCACCGTCTCCGGCACGACGCCGGGGACGTCGATCGGTGGTACGACGACGGGTGGTCCGCCCGGCACCGGCGGTGCCGCGGGAGGTCCGTCACTTGGCAATCGATAGAAGGCTCTTCGACGGATCGGACGCTCACGCGTCGAGAGAAGGCGCTTCCGCCTTCGTCTCGATCACCGAAGCTGCAGTCGCACGCGTCACTCCGCTGAGCGCAGACCTCGACCGGCACGATGCATTCCCGACGGAGGCCATCGACCACTTTCGGGAGTGCGGTCTACTCAAGGGGCCTCTTCCGATGGCGGCCGGCGGTGTCGGCTTATGCGAACCCGAGCAGGTCGCGGCTTTGCGCGAAGTTCTCTATCTGGTCGGACGTGGCAGTCTCGTGCTCGGGCGGCTCTACGAGGGCCACGTCAATGCGCTCGCGCTCGTGCTCCGCTACGGCAGCGCCGAGAGCCGGGAGCACTTCGCGCAGGATGCGCGGGACGGGCACCTGTTCGGAGTCTGGAACACCGAGCCGGATCCGGGCGGCCTTTCGCTGATGCAAGCGGACGGCGTGATGCAGCTGGGCGGCATGAAGAGTTATGCCTCGGGTGCCGGCTACGTCACCCGGCCGCTGGTGACGGCGCGCACCGAGGACGACCGACGGCTGATGCTGGTGGCGCCGCTCGAGCCCGGTACGCGCTCCGATGCGACGGCATGGCGGGTGCACGGCATGCGCGCCACCGCCACCGGCACGGTGGAGTTTTCCGGATTGCGCATCGACACCGAGGCAGTGATCGGCGAGCCCGACGACTACTTCCGCCAACCGTTTTTTTCATGCGGAGCGTGGCGGTTTCTTGCCGTCCAGTGCGGCGGCATCGCATCGGTATTCGAGGCGCACCGTGCACACCTCCTCAAAACGGGCCGGGGCGGCGATCCGCACCAGCGTGCCCGGCTCGGCAAGGCAGCGGCAGCGGTCGAAACCGCGCGCCTTTTCGTCGCCGGCGCGGCCGAAGCTGCAGCGCATGCCGAGGCCGATCCGGAGGGCGCGGTCGCCTACGTCAATCTCGCGCGCGGGGTGGTCGAGCGGGCGGGGCTCGACGTGATCGAGCTGGCTCAGCGCTCCGTCGGCCTGTCGGGCTTCCTCGAAGCGCATCCGCTGGAGCGGCGCGTGCGCGACCTCGCCACCTATCTGCGCCAGCCGGCCCCGGACTATGCCCTCGCCTCGGCCGCCGGCCATATTCTCGATGCACCAGGGCCGTTCCACGCGCTCTGGCAAAGGCCGTGACGCCATGCGCGCCGACGCTTTCTTCGCCGCCCTGGAGCAGATGCCTGTCGCAACTCTGGACACGATGCTCGGTGCGGGCGGCCTTGTCGTGGTTGCACCTCATCCCGACGACGAAAGCCTCGGCTGCGGCGGTCTGATCGCGTCGGCTTGCGCGGCGGGACGCGGGGTGCGGCTCGTGGTGCTGAGCGACGGCTGCGGCTCACACACCCACTCCCGCACTTATCCGCCGGAGCGCCTGCGCGATCTGCGCGAGACCGAGACACTGAACGCTGTGGCCGAGCTCGGGCTCGCCGCCGAGCACGTGCGCTTCCTTCGCCTCCCCGACGCCGCAGTGCCAAGCACGGGACCGGAAGCCGAAGCGGCGGCTCTGGTGATCGCCGACGCGGCCTGTGCCTGCGTGTACGGCACGGTCTGTGTCACGTGGGGCCACGACCCGCATTGCGATCATCAGGCCGCCGCCGCGATCGTTGCCCTGGCCCGGCCGCGCCTTGGAACCACACGCGTCTTCGCCTACCCGGTCTGGGGCTGGACCCTGCCGCCCGAAACCGAGGTCGGCCCGGCACCCGAGGGCGTTCGGCTCGATGTGACGGACAACAGCGCGGCGAAACGCCGGGCCATCGCAGCGCACGCCTCGCAGACCACAGCGCTCATCGCCGACGATCCCGAGGGTTTCCGCCTGGAAGCCGCGATGATCGACCGGCTCTGCGGCCCTCACGAAGCCTTCATCGAGGTGCCTGCATGACCCGTCACCCGACCTCGCTGTCGCCAGCATACTTCGCCGGTCTCTACGCCGACGATCCCGACCCATGGCGCTTCGCAACCAGCGATTACGAGCGTGCCAAGTACGCGGCGACGCTGGCGGCCCTGCCTCGGCCCCGCTATGCCTCGGCTCTGGAGGTCGGCTGTTCGATCGGCGTGCTGACGCGCCAGCTCGGGTCCCGTTGCGGGGCTCTGACGGCCCTCGACGTGGTGTCCTCCGTGCTCGAAAGGGCGCGTGTCGCCTGTGCCGACCAAACCCAGATCCGCTTCCTGCAGGCTGCCGTGCCCGGCGACTGGCCGGATGGGCGCTACGACCTCATCCTGCTTTCCGAGATCGCGTATTACCTCGACCGGGCCGACCTCGCCCGCCTCGTCGCCTGCGTGGAGACGGCTCTGCTGCCCGGCGGGGACATCGTCCTCGTCCACTATCTGGGCGAGACCGACTACCCGCTCTCGGGTGACGCGGCGGCGGACGGCTTCATCCAGGGCTCCGCCGGCTTCGCTGAGATTCTCGCCCAGTCGCGGACGGCCGAGTATCGGCTCGACGTTCTCCGGAGGGCCGTCCCTGAGGTGGCAGTCGCGTGAGCACCGTCAGCGTCATCACGCTGAACAAGAGCCGCCGTCCCCACCTCCTGCGCCTGCTCGAAGGGCTATCGCGCGGACCAGCGCCGGCCGACTGCATCGTCGTGGAAATGGGTGGCGACACGGCTGCATTGCCTGATCCCGGTTGTCCGCTGCATCGGGTCGATCTGCCGAGCGAGGGTCTGCCGCTGGCTGCAGCACGCAACGCCGGACGCGCTGCAGCCTCGGGCGGGACGCTGATTTTTCTCGATGTCGATTGCATCCCCTCCGCAGATCTCGTCGCGGGCCTCGCTGCGGCGGTTGCGGAGCACGACGGCCTCGTCTGCTGCGAGATCCGCTATTTGCCGCTCGGTGCGGTGACGGATGGCTGGACGGAGGAGGGTCTCGACCGGGTTGGGCTGCGGCATCCAGCACGTGTATTTCCAGCGCGGGGCATCGTGGCGGCAGACAAACCGGGATTGTTCTGGTCGCTCGCCTTCGCCGTGCGCGCGACGACTTTCGATCGCCTGGGTGGCTTCGATGAGGGCTTCGACGGCTACGGCGCCGAGGACACCGATCTTGCCTTCCGCGCCTCCGAACTCGGCGTACCGGTGCTCTTTGCTGCAGGACCACGCGCCTGGCACCAGCACCACCCGTCCTGCGACCCACCGCTCCAACACTTTTCTGACATCGTCCGCAGCGCCCGCCGCTTCCACGCGCGGCACGGCCTCTGGCCGATGGAGGGCTGGCTCGAGGCCTTTAGCGAACGCGGCTTGATCGCGTGGGATCGGAGCGATGGACTCGCTGTTCGGCGCGTGCCGACGCCGGACGAGATCGCCGCGGCGCGGCTATCGCCGGACCAAGCCTTCTGAGGACGTCCAGGTGCCGGGACGTCGCCGGTCTTCGATCTCCTGTGCCATCGCTTCGATCTCGGACACCGTTCGCGTAAGCGCATCCGGCTCGGCGAGGCCGGCGATCATCGCAGGATCGAGCGCGAGCCCCCGGCGGACGAGATCCGGCCATTCCGCAGCGGCCGGCCAACCGTCGGAGACGACGACGGCAGCCCCGAGCAGGGCCAACGCTTCGGCCTTGGCCGCCTGTTCGTCATAGGGGCGCGGTTCGGGCAGACAGATGAAGCGCTTGGCCGCCCCTACGACCGCAGCCACGACGCCGTCACCGCCGCCACCGACGACGAGGGAGGCCGCCACGAGATGCGCGCCGACATCAGTGACCCAACCGTGCAGATGCAGGTTCGCAGGCAGCGATAATGCGGCGCTCGTGCCATGAACCGGGCCTAGGACGTGCCAAGCGCGATCCGGTACGGCGTCGGCTGCGTCAGCCAGCAGCGCGAGCCGGCCGCCCTCGCCACCCTGCCCGAAGACGACGACGATCCGGCCGTCCTCGGCCGCTGCCGGCGCTGGAGCCGCTCCGAGAAACCCAGAAAACAACGTCTTGGCGCGGACCCAATCCGGCATCTCCCCGCCATCGAGAGCAGCGGGAAACGGCGCGATCAGGCGTCTCGCACTCCGGAATGCTTCGAGATGAGGCAGATCGGTTCGTGTCCCGGCAAGCCGCACGACGAGCGTCGGTACGGACAGGAGGCGGCACAGCAGGGCTACCTCGACCGAGACGTCGACGATGACCAGAACCGGATCCGCTTCGGCGATCCAGGCCGCGATCCGCGCCATTCGTGCGCGGATGCCAGAGTGGCCGAGCGGCGCGTAGTGCAGGCTTGTCGGGCGGTCGACCTCGCGATCGTCTCCGTCGAAGCCGGCGATCCGGTCGTCCGGCAGATCGACGAACGGCCCCGGCGCGTTCCCCGGATCGCGTTCGGAGAACGTCCCGATCAGCGTGCAGGGCCGGTCGAGCGCCCGTCCGATCATGCAGGCGCGCTGCCAGTGCCCGGCGCCCTGATGGTGGACGTAGATGCCGATCGGCCGAGTCACGCCGCATCCTCGCCAAGCAGCACATCGAATTCCGCGAGGGCCGGCTCGAGATCTTGGAGCACCGCCGGGGCCGCCCGGGCGTCGAGCCACCGGCTTGCCCGCTCGACGAAGGCGATGGCGTTCGGACAGGTCTCGGGGGCGATGGCGGAGCGATCCTCGTGGTCGAGCCCGATTTCTTCGGCAACGCAGGACCAGCCTCCCGCAACAGCAATCTCGGGCCAAAGCCGGCGCAAGGCCGCGCGGCGCTGGATCAGGGCGCACCAGTGCGCGGGCGACGGCAGCCGGTAGGCGTCCCCACCGCCCGCGACGGCAAGGCGCCGGATCATCTCGACCGCCATGCCACCCTCCGCGCGCCCATGGGCTCGGTCTGAGACATGGACACTGACGGCAGGACAATGCCGCAGCCGCCCGCCCTGCTCCTGCACGCGGCCCACCAGAGCGTTGTCCTCGCCTCGGCGCAGCGCCGGCAATCCGCCGACGGCGCGATAGAGGGCCGCCCGCAGGGCGAGACTCGCGCCGGTATGGTCGCCATGGCGCGGAGCCGGGTCGTGGACGGGCGGATCGAGCCTGTCCTCCAGTGCGCGGACAGCCTGCCAGTAGCGTTCGATCCGGGCATGCAGGCCTGCGACTGCAGGGTCCAGCTCGGTTTCGCGTGCAATGATGAGGCGGCCGCCGACGATCTCGGCCGTGGACAGGGCGCGCAGGTTGGCGGCGACCCAATCCGGCGGAAGCCAGGCGTCGGCATCGGTGGTGAGCAGGACGCCATCCTCGCAACCCTCCTCATCCAGCCAGTCCGCGCCGGTCTCGAGCGCGAGGCGACGTGCCGTGCCGACATGCGCCTCGGCGGGGGCGAGCGTCGTCTCGATCAGGCGCACGTCGAGGGCCGCAGTCTCACCGCCGGCGATCATCGCCCGCACAGCCTCCACGGTGCCATCACTGCAATTGTTGGCTGCGATCACGACGCGCAGTCCCGCGTCCTCCGGAAAACCGTCCTGAGCCGCGAGCGATCGGATCAGGCGGGGCAGTCGCTCGACCTCGTCCCGCGCCGGCACGCAGACCACGGCCGCCGATCCTCTAGGGTCGCTCATCGCGGTCAGACCGCGACGGCGTCGAGCATGCGCCCCGGCTGCTCGCACGCGGGCGCAGCGGCGAGGATGGAGTGGTAGAGCGCTTCGTAGCGATCCGTCATGGTCTCGACGTCGAACAGCGCTTCGCCACAGGCCCGACAGGCCTGACGGTCGAGCCGGATCGCTTCGCCGATGGCGCGTGCGAGATCAGCGACGTCGTCGGCGCGGGCGCAGCGGCCGCAGCTTCGCGCGATCAGGTCAGGCAGCGCCCCGCGGGCGAAGGCCGCCACCGGCGTCCCGCAAGAGAGGGCTTCGGCAACGACAAGGCCGAACGGCTCCTCCCAGCGCGGCGTGACGAGGGCGACGGTGGCCCGGCCAAGATGTTCGGCGAGCGCACCATGCGACAGGTGACCGAGATCGGTCAGGTCCGGCCCCAAGCGAGGCGCGATGTCTTTCGTCCAGTAGGCGATGTCGGTGCGCGGCCCGGCAAAGGTCAGCGGCAGTCCGGCGAGGCGTGCGGCGTCGATCGCCAGATGCAGGCCCTTCTCCGGAACGATCCGGCCACTCCAGAAGGCGTAAGGCGGCTCCGTCGGCTCGGCCCGGAAGCGGAAGATGCTGAGATCGATGCCGTTGCCGATGACATGCGCGTGCGGCACCAGCACCCGCCATTCCTGCGCGAGGCTTTTGGAGACGGCCGCGAAAGTCATCCGCGGAAAAGCCGCCGCGACACCGGCGGCGAGCGAGGCGAAGGGCGGCGTGTGGAGTGCTGTAACCATCGGTACCCCAAGACCGCGGCTGGCCCGTAGCGGCAGGTCGTGCAGGCTGTTGTTGTGTACGAGATCGAACCCGCCCCGTGCCACGGCCGCCATCATCTCCGTGTAGGCCGCGAACTCCGCAGCATCGACGGCGAGGGCCTTGACCGGATCGGCGAAGGCTTCGCCGGTGGGCGTACAGACGGTGTGAAGATCGAGCGCCGGATCGGATCCATGCGCGGCGAACAGTGTGACGGTATGACCACGCCGTTGCAGCGTCCGCGTCAGGAGGTGCGTGTGCATTTCGAGGCCGCCCGCATAGGGCTGAGCGATCGGATGTTTCAGATGGGCGAGGATTGCGATCTTCACGCTTGTCCAGTTCGTCGATGTCAGTTCTCGAAATCGTACAGGCATGTGCTTCGCAATGTCGCGAATGCCGGTACCGATCCCACTTCAGTTCCGGCACAACCTCGCCTCAGTAGAACGAGTTCCTGGCCTCGCGTGCATCGACGAAAGGTCGCATGCGACTATCTTGCGAGGGGCGCAAGTGTGGATGCGAGCACGGCACACGATGAGCTGAAGGGCGACGATTTCTGCGCGGATCCGGCGCGTCACGCCTTTCGGGTGCGGACGACTTATTGGGTTGGCGTGGTCGCATTTCTGGCCCTCGTCGTCGGTGGCACAGGCATCCTGCTGGCGCGGCCTGGATCGTGCCGCCATTGCCGGCAAACCTCGATCAGACGGGATGGGGCTGCGGCCTGCATCGACGGGCTCGGGCACGGCCGCGGCAGCATGATCTCCGATCTCGGCCGACCCTGGTATGCCGGGATCTAACGGCACGGCCCGAGCCTGCGCCACACGCTCACCTTCGCCCGCTTCATCCACAGCGGAGACGAAACGCCGCGTGGTGCAGGCGAGGCCATGCGCGTTGTTGGGCCGGAAGCAGGGCAGCGGTCTCGTGTCGGGACGCTGCCCGATCGATGGTGGTGGCGTATGCGCGAAACCGGACGGCTCGATCTCGACGAACGGGCCCTGGTGCTGGAGCGCCAACGCACCCTGAAAATGGCGCGCTCGGCGCATGCCTATGTCCGCGGCAATACCAGCACGTTTTACGATTGGCTGGACGGCCTGAACCGCGGCACGCTGCCGGAAGGTCCTCCTGTCTGGATCTGCGGCGACTGCCACCTCGGCAATCTCGGACCGCTCGCAGATGCCGACGGCCGTGTCGACGTTCAGATCCGCGACCTCGACCAGACCGTCATCGGCAACCCGGCGCACGATCTCGTGCGGCTCGGCCTCTCGCTGGCAAGCGCCGCCCGCGGCTCCGATCTACCGGGTGCCGTCACGGCACGGATGCTGGACGGCATGATGCGCGGCTACGCCTCGGGCCTCGGCGGCCCGATGGGAGACGGGCCGGCAGAGCCGGACGTGGTGCGCAGCGTGCGCCGACGGGCGCTCGGGCGGCACTGGAAGCATCTCGCCCGCGAGCGCCTCAAGGATGTCGAGCCTGCGATCCCACTCGGCCGCAAGTTCTGGGCGCTCGACGACGCGGAATGGCATGCCCTCAAGGAGTTGTTTCGCGAGACGCGCGTACAGAACCTCGTGCTGAGCCTCGAAAGCCGTCGCGAGGGCGCCGAGATGCGTCTGCTCGATGCCGCCTACTGGATGAAGGGTTGCAGTTCGCTCGGTCACCTGCGCTACGCGGCGCTCGTGCGGATCACCGAGTCCGACGGCAAGCGCAAGCTCGCCCTCGTCGACCTCAAGGAAGCCGTCGCGGCAGTCGCGCCGGCGGCCCCGTGCGCGGAAATGCCGGCCGACCACGCCGAGCGGGTCGTCGCCGGCGCGCGCGCCCTGTCGCCGAACCTCGGCGAGCGCATGCTGCCGGTGCGCCTGCTGGACCGTCCCGTGGTGATGCGCGAATTGCGGCCGCAGGACCTCAAGCTCGACGTCGACCAGTTCTCGCAAGGCGAGGCCGTGCGCGCGGCGCACTACCTTGCCCATGTGGTCGGTCGGGCCCATGGCAGGCAGATGGAAGAGACGTCGGCCAAAGCCTGGCGCCGGGATCTCGCCGGCGGCAGTTCGGCCACGCCGTCATGGCTCTGGTCGAGCGTGGTCGAACTCGCCGGACGCCACGAGGTCGGCTATCTGGAACATTGCCGGCGCTACGCCGCCGAGCAGGAGGCGGCGTAGGCGATCGGACCGAAGGATCGAATTCATGAAGGTGGTCGCGGATCTGTGCATCGTGCCGATGGGCGTCGGCCCTTCGGTTTCCGGCTATGTCCGGGCGATCAAGGCCATCATCGATGCGAGCGATCTCGACGCCGAGATGCATGCCAACGGCACCAATATCGAGGGTGAGCTGAGCGACATCTGCCGTCTTGTCGAGTTGTGCGAGCAAAAGCTCAGCGAACTTGGCGTCCAACGCGTGTTCTTCACGATGGCCTTCTCGTCGCGCCGCGACAAGGATCAATCGATGGCCGACAAGCTGGCTGCCGTTTCTTAGATTTCGGAGGCACCCACGACCGAGAACCGGCAGGACTCTCCGGTCCGCAAGATCATCCACATCGACATGGACGCGTTCTATGCGTCCGTGGAGCAGCGCGACGATCCGGCTCTGCGCGGCAGGCCGATCGCCGTCGGCGGATCGCGGGAGCGCGGCGTGGTGGCGGCGGCGAGCTACGAGGCGCGGGTCTTCGGGGTGCGCTCGGCCATGCCTTCGGTCACGGCGCGCCGGCTCTGCCCGGACCTCGTCTTCGTGAAGCCGCGCTTCGACGCCTACCGCGCGATCTCGGAGGAAATCCGCGTGGTGTTCGCCGAGCACACGCCGATCATCGAGCCGGTGTCCCTCGACGAGGCCTATCTCGACGTCACCGAGAACCTGCAGGGCCTGCCGACCGCGACGGACGTGGCGCGGGCCATCCGCGCAAGCATCCTGGCGCGGACCGGCCTCGTCGCCTCGGCCGGGGTCTCCTACAACAAGTTCCTGGCCAAGGTGGCCTCGGACTTCAAGAAGCCCGACGCATTGTTCGTGATCACTCCGGCGATGGGGCCACGCTTCATCGAGGATCTCGCCATCGGCCGGTTCCACGGAGTGGGCCCAGTTACCGAAGCGAAGATGAAGCGGCTCGGCATCCATACCGGTGGCGACCTGAAGGCGCGCTCGCTGGACGAACTCGCCGCCGCCTTCGGCAGCCACGCCTCCTATTACTACGGGGTCGCCCGGGGCATCGACGATCGGCCGGTGCGGTCGCACCGGATCCGGAAATCCATCGGCGCCGAGACTACCTTCTTCGAAGACCTTTCGGAGTTCGATGCCCTCGCCGAGCGTTTGCAGCCGCTGATCGACAAGGTGTGGACGTCGAGCACGCTCAAGGCCGTGCGCGGACGGACGGTGACGCTGAAGCTGAAGTTCTCGGATTTTGAGCAGATCACGCGCGCGCGCTCAGTCCCGGCCTGCGTTCCGGATCGCGCGGCCTTCGAAGCGATCAGCCTCGGTCTGCTCCGCGAGGCATTTCCGCTTCGCCGCAGCGTACGGCTCGTCGGGGTCTCGCTATCGGCCCTGGAGCATGGCCCGCAGACAGCGCCTGAGCAGCTCGGTTTCGGTCTTTGAGATCTGAGAAAGGCCGCAACTGCCTCGATACTCGGCCGCCATCGGCGTGAAGCAACCTGTGCTGAGGTCGTACGACAGCCATCCGGCGGCAGACCTCGGTCACCGGAAGGTCGCCTCCTTGCTCCTCGCTGACTGCCTCATCTCGATCATCCATCGCTCGTTTCGACGGAGCCTTGCTTCAGAGCGGGCGCATTCCGAGGGACAAAGTCGGCGAACCGGATACCCTGTGAATGACGTTCAGGATACGTCCGATCGCGCAAGTTCGGCGGTGATATGCTTCACGGACGGCGTGACGATCGCTACGAACTGGGCCTCGCGGAGGCGTCGGAACGCCTCCGCACCCTCGAGATAACCGCGCGCGCCGAAATGCAGCATGGCCGACTGCGCCGCCTCCAGCGCAAGCCAGGAGACGTCGAGACGCAGCCGCAGGGTTTCGAGGAAGGTCGCGCGATCGGTTTCCGCGTGTGCCCTGGCCACCTGAGCCACCCGAGCGAGAAGGGCCGCGGCCCTGTCCTCGATGACAGCCGGACCGAGGGGCAGGTGCTCCGCCTGTTCGCGTCCACGCGTATCCCCACGCATTAGCGCCGCGACGCCCCGAGCGAGCCCGAGACCCATGCCGGTCTGCAGCAGGACGAAGCCGTTGCGGATGCGAGGCACGAAAGCGGCCGCGTCATGCGCGATCACATCGAGATCGGGGACGAAAGCGTCCCGGATCATCACCGTGTAGGTGCCGGTGCCTTCCAGCGCGACGAAACGGGCATTGGCCGAGATCGCCACGCCCTCGGCTCCGGCCTCGAACAGGCCCATAACCCGGCGTCCGTCGGGCAGCGAAAAGATGCCGGCGAAAACGTGCCCGGGGGCGAGGTTCGAGACCCAGGGCAGGCGTCCGCGCACGCGGTATCCGCCGGCCTCGCGCTGCGCCGTCAGCGCCAGCGGCTCGATGCCGGAGAACGCCTTCATCGAGTTCGACAGGCCGGTGCCGCCGAGCAGACGTCCCTCGGCGACTCCGGCGAGGAGACGGCGCGGGCCAGACTCCTCGGAGCGGGCGAGGTACCAGACCAGCGCGTCTTGGCACCAGACGCAGAAGGCGGTGGAGAGGCAGGCCTCGCCTGCCAGCGTCATCGCCTCGACCGCGGCGAGGAGCCCCGCGGCCGATCCATCCACATGGCGGCCGTAAGCGCCGGCAGCGCCGAGACTGCGCAGCACATCCTCCGGGTAGAGCCCGGCATCGATCGCCTGGGCCTGCGGATGCAGGTCGTCGCGTACGATGGCCGCGACATCGCGCGTGATCTCGATCCGTGCGGTCGCGGCCATCGACTCAGACCCGCGCGAGGCTGACGGAGACCGGGTTCTTCACGGTGTTCAGCACCGGCGACCATTGTCCGGCATGGGCCACCAGTTCGTCGAGTTCGGCCGGGGTTGCGCCCTCGATGTCGAGACGCGCCTTGAGCCGCACGGCGGTGAGGCCCACGGCCTTCTCCGACAGGTCGCCCGTGCCCCAGACCGAGGTGATGTTGATGTCGCCCTCGCTCTCGATCTCGATGCCGCGCACGGTCCATCCGCGGGCGATCGCGTTGGCCTGGAGGCCGACGGCGACGCAGGTGCCCAGCGCGGCGAGCAGCGCTTCGGTCGGGTTCGGCGCCGTGTCGTCGCCGAGGAGCGCCGGCGGCTCGTCCACGACGTGGGCCTCGAGATTGCGGACGTAGGTCAGGTGCCGGAACCGGCGGCCCTCGGCGACCGTGCGGGCGCGAACCGTCTTGACGACGGTGGGGTCGGACCGGCCCCTCTCGGAGAGAGCGGTGAGCGCGTCGCGATCGATCGGCTCGAAAGTCTGAACGATCTCGCGGGTGGCGGCGGAGGAGGACATGCAGTCTTTTCCGTTCTTCAGGTGGCGGGAACCCAGCGGGCGCGGGCCGCCAAGCGGCCGAGCAAGCTGTCGAGGGCGTAGCCGATCAGGCCGATCAGCAGGACGAGGGCCGCGAGGCGATCGTAGGAAAGCGTGTCGCGGGCGTCGTTGATGGCGTAGCCGAGCCCGCTCGTGACCCCGAGATACTCGGCCGGCACCAGCACGATCCAAGCGACACCGAGCGCGAGGCGAAGCCCCGTCAGGATGTCCTGCGTCACGGCCGGCACCACGATGGTGCGCAGGGTGGCGAGCCCGCCGGCACCGAGGTTGCGCGCGAGCGTCAGCCAGACCGGATCGACGCGCTTCACGCCGGCGGCGGTCGAAAACAGGATCGGCCAGATCGCGGCGGCCGCGATCAGGAAGACGATGGCGCCGTCCCAGCTCGGAAACACCAGGGTCGCCACCGGCATCCAGGCGAGCGGCGAGATCATGCGCAGCAGCTGGAACGGCGGCTGAAGGATGCGCTCCAGACGCAGCGACGAGCCCATGAGCAGGCCGAGCGGCGCGCCGAGCACGAAGGCGAGGCCGAGCCCCTGCAGGATGCGGGCGAGGCTTGGCGCCGCCGCGCGCCAAGCCTCGCCCGTGCTCAGCAGGTCGGCGAAGGAGGCCAGTGCCGGCCCCGGCGCGAAGCCGACGAAGGCGGAATAGGCCGGGATGCTCTCCAGCACGAGGCCGGCGACGAACCAGAGCGCCAGCAGCCCGCCGAGCCCGATCAGCGGAGCGATCCGGTCGAGCCAGGGACCGAGAGCGCCCGCCCTACCGGGCTGCCGCTCGGGCGGCGCGGCCTCCACCGCGGGGTCGGCGATGCCGACCGGAATCACACCGCCGCTCACAGGCTGAGAACCTCTTGGCGCGTCAGCGAGGCCGCATCCGCCGCCCCCGGCCATTCGGGATAGCGCTTGAGCGAGGCGGTCACGAAGCGGTCGTCGACGAGATCCCGCGCCACGAAATCGGGATCGAGACCCTTGAGGAAGGAGGCGTCGCCTTCGACGACCGTCTTGCCCATCGCCTCGACGATCAGTTTGGTCGCGGATGGATAGGGCCAGGGCTGGAAGTCGATGCGCTGCCCCTCCCAGTCGCGGTGGCGGATCGCGCCGCTGTCCTCGTAGGACGCGCCGTAATCGGTCATCGCCTTGATCACCACGTCGGCCGGCATCGGCAGGTAACCGCGCCCATCCTTGGAGATCAGCCGGGCGACTTCCTCCCGGTTCTTCACGATGTAGGCCTGGGCGCGCACGATGGCATCGACCGCCTTGCCCGTCCATTCGGGCTGCGCCGCGACCTGCCGCTCATGCGCGACGACGACGCAGCAGGGATGGTTCTTCCAGATGTCGCCGGTGAAGCGCAGCATGCGCGCGCCGGCCTTGATCTCGCCGAGCGCATTGAACGGCTCGGCGACGATGTAGCCGTCGATCTTCCCCGCCGCGAGCGCCGCCAGCATCTCCGGCGGCGGCAAGACCTGCAGGGCGCATTCGTTCGCGCCTGCTTCGCCCCGGATCACCGGCGTCACGCCGGATTCACGCAGCGCGTATTGCAGCACGACGTTGTGCATCGAGTACCAGTACGGCACCGCGATCCGTTTGCCGGCCAGCCCCTTGAAGTCGGTGATGCCGCTCTTGCCCCCGACGACGATGCCGGAACCGTTGGTGTGCGCCCAGGCCAGGATCTTGACCGGGAACTTGTTGTTGTAGCGCATCCAGACCGGGATCGGCTTGAGCAGGTGCGCGAGATTGAACTTGCCGGCCGCGAACCCCTCGACCAGCGCCGACCAGGAGCGCACCGGCGTCGGGTCGGCGACCTTCAGGCCGGCCTCCTCGAAATAGCCCTTGGCGTGGGCGACGAGAAGCGCGGTGGCATCGGTGATCGGCAGGTAGCCGATGCGCACGGTATCGTCGTCGGCGGCATGGACCGCCCCGGCCGACAGGCCCAGCGCCCCGCCGCCGAGCAAAGCGGCGAGGCCGCCCTTGGCCAGCGCGTCGAGGGTGTTGCGCCGGGTCCAGTCGGCGCGAGTCCACTCGTGCGTCCACAGGGCGGAGAGATCGTCGGGGGCGGTCATCGGGTGTCCAGTCGAGGATCAGGCCGCTTGGCGGTTGGTGTCGCGAGGTTCGTAGGAGCCGACGCGGCGGCGCAACTCCGCTTCGGCGTCGGCTCCGAGGGGAAAGTCGGCGACGATCCCCGCCGGCCGGCCGCCAAGCACGATGGCGCGCTCCGCGAGCGCGGCGACGTCGGCGAGATCGTGCGTCACGATGACGAGGGTCAGCCCGCGCTCGCGCGTCAGCCGCAAGACGTCGGCGCGCAACGCGCCGCGCATCTCGGGGTCGAGCGCCGAGAACGGCTCGTCGAGAAGCAGGATTTTCGGGTCGCTCGCCATCGCACGGGCCAGCGCAACACGCTGCTGCTGACCGCCCGACAGCTCGGACGGCCTGGCGTCGGAGCGGTCGGCAAGCCCGATCTCCCGGAGGATCCGATGGGCCTCGACCGTCACCCCGGAGCGGTCTCGGCGAAGTCTCCCGGACAGCCGGGCCGGAAGCAGGACGTTGTCGAGCACGCTCGCCCAGGGGAGCAGGGCCGGGCGCTGAAACATCACCGTACAGCCCGGGACCGGTCCGCGGACGGTCTTGCCATCGATCCGCACCTGTCCGGCCGAGGGCGAGACCAAGCCGGCGACGATCTGCAGCAAGGTCGACTTCCCCACGCCGGACCGGCCGAGGATACCGACGCGTTCGCCCGAGCGGACACGAAAGGCGACATCCGCGAGCACCGGAACCCTACCGTGCCGAAAGGCAACGCTGTCGAGGGTGATGCGAGATTCGGTGAAGGACATCGATCCTGTAGGATTGGGCGCGGCCCGGCACGTCGACTGCCCCATGACCATCGAACGCCTGCAAGACGCCGAGTGATCGAGAGAGTGTTTGCTCCTACGAACGGCGTCAATGGACGCTCAAGCCAAAGAACTTTGCAATTTAGGAGAAAATTTCTGCTGTGGGATCATGAATAGAAAATTATCGCATTTCATCGCACGGCACCGATGTGCCACCGGATTTCAGGACCTCGCGCAACGTTTTGAGGGCGAGCCGATCACCAACCCGGCGCGATGCCGCTGCGAGAATTTCTCCAAGGTGATCCATCGGCGGGGGCCGCGAACGTCGAAGTCGCGACCCTGGAATGGACCGATCGATTCGACATGCGCCGCGCCGGCCCGAGCCATCGCGTCCTGCCGTCCGCAAGCCACGGATGGCAGCAAAACGCTTGGCCGACGTCGTTCCAAGGCTTTCGGAAGGCGGAACGTCGGCTCTCACATGGGGCGTCGCGCCGTTCTGAATACGATGCGCAGCTCCCGATACGAGCTATGCCCGACCCGCGATGGGCGAAAGCATGGCTGGATCGATCCCGTTCATCCGCAGCACACGATCGTACTTGTCGTCGAGGGTGGGGTTGAAGATCAGCTCCGGGTCGGCCGCGCAGGTGAGCCAGCCGTTGGCCATGATCTCGTTCTCGAGCTGTCCTGCCTGCCAGCCGGCATAGCCGAGTGCCAGGATGGCGCTCGAAGGACCGCATCCCTCGGCGATCGCGCGCAGAATCTCCACCGTCGCGGTCAGGCAGACGCCGTCGTCGATCAGAAGCGTCGACTGGTCGATGCGAAAATCGGACGAGTGCAACACGAAGCCGCGCTTGGCGTCGACGGGACCGCCCATCAGCACCGGCATGTGCCCAACCTGCTCGCGCAGGCGGATCGCGTCGGTCTCCTGCGCGATGTCGAGCTGCATCAGCAGGTCCGGCATGGTGAGGTCGGTGGCGGCCTTGTTGACGATGATGCCCATCGCCCCGTCGGCTGAGTGGTGGCACAGGTAGATCAGCGAGCGGGCGAAGCGCTCGTCGCCCATGCCCGGCATCGCCACGAGGAACTGACGATCGAGATAACCCGACCCGTCGTCTTCGACAGGTACGGGTTCGTCGGATGACTGCGGAAATCGCTGCATGGCCCCATGCTAGCCCCGGGGCGGGCTTTGTCCATAAGGCAATGACGCGGCATCCATCCACGGGCGGGCCGTTCCCATCGCCTCGACACCGTCATCTCGTCACGCTAACGCTGCCGCACGATCGAGGAGACGGAACGAATGTCCATTCAGGTTGGCGACCACCTGCCCCAGGCGACCTTCCGCGTGAACGGCCCGGACGGCCCGCAGGCGAAGACCACCGACGACGTGTTCAAGGGCCGCCGCGTCGTGCTCGTCGGCGTACCCGGCGCCTTCACCCCGGCCTGCCACCGCAACCACCTGCCCGGCTTCGTTGCCAAGAAGGACGAGATCCTCGCCCGCGGCATCGATGCCATCGCCATCACCGCGGTGAACGACGTCTTCGTGCTCAACGCCTGGCAGGAGGCCACCGGCGCCGAGAGCCTGGAATTCCTCGCCGACGGCAATGCCGAGTTCGCCAAGGCGATCGGCCAGGAACTCGACGGCAGCGGATTCGGCCTCGGCCCGCGCTCGCAGCGCTACGCCATGCTCGTCGACGACGGCGTGGTGCGCGTGCTCAACGTCGAGGATTCGCCCTCGAAGGCCGAGGTCTCCAGCGCCGAGGCTCTGCTCAAGGTGATCTGAAGCCGTCGCAGGGAATGGGACGCGCAAGAAGCCGGGGCATGTCCCCGGCTTTTTTGCGTCCGCTTGCGAGAGTTCGCGCATTTTCGGTCCACGGCATTCCCGCGATTTTCTTGGACACCTCGGCAGCGACCAGCGTAGATATTTTCAATCTACGAGTCGGCCGGGCAATATTTTAGATTCTCGATACATCAGGATCGGTGCGACCAACCTAGATATTCTAAATTTCAAGCAATACAGCTTCCGCGGGTAGCGCGGTCGCAGGTCCGAGGGAGGTCGTTTTGAAGCGTCTCGTTCTGCTGTGTACGCTTGCGCTCGCATCACCTGTCCATGCGGATCAGATCGATCTGTCGACCTCCACCTGCAAGCAGTTCCTCGAAAGCGGTGAAGAGGGCATCAAGACCACGCTCACCTGGCTCGACGGATACTACAAGGACGAGGACGACCCGCCTGTGATCGATACGGACAAGCTCGTGGCCAACAGCAAGAAGCTGGGCGAATTTTGCGCCAAGAACCCGACCCTCGGCCTGATCACCGCAGCCGACAAGGCGCTCGGGAAGTAGCAGCGATCTCGGACGGCCCCGCCGATCGGCGAACGCGTTGCTCTAACGCGACCAACCGTAGTCTCGCGCATGGCCCGCCGTGCGATGGAAGGCGAGCCGGCGATCGTATTCCAGCGGGTTCTTCGGCTGCACCAGCGCGCCGGGCGGCACGTTCAACCAGTCCACGAGGCGCGTCAGCATGAAGCGCATCGCCGCGCCCCGTGCGAGGATCGGCAGCGCGTCGACCTCGGCCGGCTCTAGGCGGCGACGCTCCTCGTAGCCGGCAATCATCGCGGCGCCCATTTCGCGCTGGTAGCGGCCGTCCGATTCGAAGCACCACGCGTTGAGGCAGATCGCGAGATCGTAGGCGAGCGCGTCGGTGCAGGCGAAGTAGAAGTCGATGATCCCGGAGAGATCGTCCCCGATGAAGAAGACGTTGTCGGTGAAGAGATCGGCGTGGATAACACCGCTGGGCAGATCGCGTGGCCAGTTGGCTTCGAGCAGTGCGAGATCGGCGCTGGTCCGCTCTGCGAGTCCTGGTGCGACGGTGTCGGTCTGGGTGCCGGCCTGCTCGAACAGCGGCCGCCAAGCCTCGACGGATAGGCTGTTGGCCCGGCTCATTGGAAAATCGCGACCGGCCTCGTGAAAACCGGCGAGCGCCCGGCCGAGTTCGCGGCAATGGTGGGCGGTGGGACGCTTCACCGAGACGCCGTCGAGGAAGCTGATGATCGCGGCGGGCCGGCCGCAGAGGGCGCCGAGCGCGGTGTCGTGGCGGTTCCTCACCGGCTGCGGGCATGAGAGCCCGGCGCGGAACAGGTGCCCCATCAGGTTGAGGAAGAACGGCAGGTCCTCCTCGCGCACGCGCTTCTCGTACAGCGTGAGGATATAGGAGCCGGCCGTGGTGTGCAGGAAGAAGTTCGTGTTCTCGACGCCCTCGGCGATGCCCTTGTAGGACAGGAGCGAGCCGAGATCGTACTCGCCCAGGAAGGCGGTGAGCGCCTCGTCGGAAACCTCGGTGTAGACGGCCAAGGAGTGCCTGCCTCTCGCTTCGCGCTCAAAACAAAGGGCGCCCGTCGAGGCGCCCTTGTCCGTCGTCGTGTCCGTGCCGGATTACTCGGCGGCTTCGCTGCGCAATTCGCGCGGCAGCGGGAAGGACATGTCTTCGACCGTCACCGAAACCTGATCGACGCTGACGTCGTAGCGTGCGGCGAAGGCGTCGATGATCTCCTCGACCAGAACCTCCGGCGCAGAGGCGCCCGCGGTGAGGCCGAGCCGGCGAATGTTGCCGAAAGCCTCCCAGTCGATCTCTTCCGCCCGCAGCACGAGGCGGGTGATCGGGCAGCCGGCGCGCTCGGCCACTTCGCGCAGGCGCTGCGAGTTCGAAGAGTTCGAGGAGCCGACCACGATCAGCGCGTCGACCTGCGGAGCCACTTCCTTCACCGCTTCCTGGCGGTTGGTGGTGGCGTAGCAGATGTCGTCCTTGTGAGGCCCGGTGATCAGCGGGAACTTCGTCTTGAGTGCCGCGACGATATGCTTGGTGTCGTCGACCGAGAGGGTGGTCTGGGTCACCCAGGCCAGATTCTTGGCGTCCGCCACTTCGAGATTCTCGATCTGCTCGAGATCCTCGACCAGCGTGATCGACCCCTTGGGCAGCTGGCCCATGGTGCCGACGACCTCCGGGTGGCCGGAATGGCCGACGAGGAGCACGTGGCGCCCGCGCTTGTGATGGATCTCGGCCTCGCGGTGAACCTTGGTCACCAGCGGACAAGTCGCGTCGATCGTGGTGAGGCCGCGGGAATCCGCGTTGTTCGGCACCGTCTTGGCCACGCCATGCGCCGAGAAGATCACCGGAGCACCGGAATCCGGCACCTCGTCGAGTTCGCGCACGAAGATCGCGCCCTTCCGCTTCAGCGTCTCGACCACGTACTTGTTGTGGACGATCTCGTGGCGGACGTAGACCGGAGGCCCGTAGATCGCGAGCGCGCGCTCCACGACATCGATCGCGCGAACCACGCCGGCACAGAATCCGCGCGGTGCGCAGAGCAAAATCTCCAGCGGCGGCTTCTCGCCGCTGATGGCGGGATGAGGGATCCGGTCGGGATCCGCGGTCAGGTTGATGGTATCGGCGCTCATGATCTCGCGGATGTGGAGAGGCTGGGGGCGGGCTGTCAACCGGCGTCGCGGGGGAATTCCGAGATAGCACGGGCTCCCTAGCACAATCCGTCGCCGACGTGACCCCCGCGTGTCGAACGGCACAGGATCACGCTCGCATGCCGCGGTTGCGCGGGCTAAGGGACAGCTTCCCCTCCCCTCGCGGGACGACGCAGCCCCGGGAGCCCCATGGCGAGCGCAACGACGCACGCGAGCTTCCTGCCGCCGGTCCTGACATTTCTGTCGGCCGCAGTGGTCGGCGTGCCGATCTTCCGGTTGCTCGGACAGAGCGCCGTGCTCGGCTATCTCGTGGCCGGGGTGGTGATCGGCCCGTTCGGCTTCTCGCTGATCGCCGAGCCCGAGACGGCGGCAAGCGTCGCCGAGATCGGCGTGGTGCTGCTGCTCTTCATCGTCGGGCTGGAACTCGAGATATCCCGCCTCGTCTCGATGCGGCGGGATATTTTTGGACTTGGCGCAGCTCAATTGGCGCTTTGTTCGCTGGTTCTCGCCGGTGCGGGGCTGATATTCGGGCTGTCGGTCGCGGCCGCGGCCGTTATCGGCATCGCGCTCGCCCTTTCGGCGACCGCGGTGGCGCTGCAATTGCTGGAGGAACGCGGCGATCTCGGCAGCGCCTATGGCAGCCGCTCCTTCGCGGTGCTGCTGTTCCAGGACATCTCGGTGGTCGCGATCCTCGCCGTGCTGCCTCTGCTGGCCTCGGCCGGGGCGACGCCGGAGGGCGGTTGGATCGAGGGCGCGCTGCGCTCCACCGCCATCGCGGGCTTGAGCATCGTCGCCGTGATCTTGGTGGGGCGCTACGGCCTCAACCCGTTCTTCCGCCTGCTCGCCGCGTCCGGCGGGCGCGAGGTGATGACGGCAGCGGCGCTGCTCGTCGTGCTCGGTACGGCGCTGCTCATGGAAGAGGTCGGCCTGTCGATGGCGATGGGCGCCTTCCTCGCCGGCGTCATGCTCGCCGAATCGAACTTCCGCCATCAGCTCGAAGCCGACATCGAGCCGTTCCGCGGCATGTTGCTCGGCCTGTTCTTCATGAGCGTCGGCATGTCGATCGACGGCGGATTGCTCAAGGCGCACTGGCCTGCCTTGTTCGGCGCAACGGCCGCCGCGATCCTGTTCAAGGTCGTTCTGGTGGCGGGACTGTTCCGGCTGTTCGGTTCGTCGTGGCTCGATGCGGTGCGCGGCGGCGCGGTGCTGGCGCCGGCCGGCGAGTTCGCCTTCGTGATCCTGCCGGCTGCGGGCGAGCTACGCCTGCTCGATCCGGCTGCGACACGCTTCTCGGTGGCGCTGGCGGCGCTGACGATGATCGTCGGCCCGATCGCCGCCAAGGGTCTCGACACGGCGCTCGCGCGAAGACCGGTAGTCACTGAAACGCCCGCGGATACGATCGAATCCGCCGAGGCGCGCGTCCTCGTCGTCGGCTTCGGGCGGTTCGGGCATCTGCTGACGCAGGTCCTGCTGGCCGAGGGGGTCAGCGTCACGGTCATCGACAAGGACGTCGAGCAGATCCGCAACGCCGCCCGCTTCGGATTCCGGGTCTATTACGGCGACGGGACGCGGCTCGACGTGCTGCGCGCCGCCGGCATCGGGCGGGCTGAACTGCTCTGCATCTGCATCGACGACGCCCAGGCCGCGCTCAAGATCGTCGACATCGTGCACGAGGAATTCGCAAGCGTGCGGACCTATCTGAGGGCCTACGACCGCAACCACGCCATCGAGCTGATGAACCGCGACGTCGACTTCCAGATCCGCGAAACCCTCGAATCCGCCCTCCGCTTCGGCCGCGCCGCCCTCGAGGGCCTGGGGCTCTCCGAGCAGGCCGCCCTGGCCCGCGTCGAGGACGTCAGGAAGCGGGACCTCTCCCGTCTGGTGCTGCAGCAGGCCGGCGCCCTGCCCGACGGGGCGGCCTGGATGCGCGGGGCGACGACCGAGTTGCGGCCCGAGCCTTTGACCGAGCCGCAGCGGCCGTCCCGGGCGCTCAGTGCGGAGACGCGAGGCCTGCTGGAATCGGAGCGCCGTGAAGCCGCGATGCGGGAGCTGGAGCCGCACGACGCCGCTGCCGATGGTTAGCAAGCATAGCGCACACGCACTCGCCCAGGTCGACAGCGACGGACGTAGGGAGGCCGCCACCCCGCCGCCGGGGTCGGCCCGATTCGTCTCGGGCTCCATCCTGCGCCACGTCGTCGTCATGAGCTCGACCGGGGCAGTCGGCCTGATGGCGATCTTCCTCGTCGACCTGCTCTCGCTCGTCTACGTATCGAAGCTCGGCGACCCGACGCTCACGGCAGCGGTCGGGTTCGCGTCGATCGTCCAGTTCTTCGCGATCTCGATCAATATCGGCCTGATGATCGCAGCCGGCGCCCTGGTCTCTCGTGCCATAGGATCCGGGGACGAAGCGCAGGGACGGCGGATCGGAAGTTCGATCCTGATCCATACGATCATCGTGTCGGGGCTCCTCGTCCTGGCGCTGCTGCCGCTGCTGGACCCGCTGTTGCGGGCGATCGGAGCCGATGCGCATACCCTGCCGATCGCGAAGCGCTTCCTCTGGATCGCCCTGCCCTCGAACCTGCTGATGGCGCCCGGCATGCTGTTCACCGGCCTCTTGCGGGCGGTGGGGGCGGCGCGCGAGGCGATGTACGTCACCCTCGGCGGCGCCATCGTCACCGCCTTCGTCGACCCGCTCCTGATCTTTACCGCCGGGCTCGGCGTTGACGGCGCCGCGATCACCGTCTGTCTCGCCAGGGCGATCTTCGTCGTCATCGGCTGGATCGGGGTGCGCAAATACCGATTGCTGTCGCCGCCGAAGCTGGTCGAGGTCCTCGACGACGGGCCGGTGGTCGGGCGCATCGCGCTCCCGGCGATCCTCACCAACCTCGCGCCGGCCGTGGCGAGCGCCTTCGTCGCCCACGCCCTTTCGGGCTTCGGTACGACGGCCGTCGCCGCCAACGTCGTGATCGACCGACTGTCGCCGGTGGCGTTCTGCGGGCTTTTCGCCATGTCGGGGGCGATCGGTCCGATCCTCGGACAGAACTGGGGCGCCCGCCGCTTCGACCGGATGCGTGGCGTGCTGCGCGACGGCGCCGTCGTTGGCGCCGGCTACGTGCTGGTGGTCTGGCTGACGCTGGCGCTCTGTGCCTGGCCGCTGACCCGCCTGTTCGAACTCGACGGCGTCGCCGCGGATCTTCTCGTCTTCTTCTGCTTCCTCAGCGGCCCGATCTGGTTCTGCAACGGGCTGCTCTTCCTCGGGAACGCCTCGTTCAACAATCTCGGCTTTCCGCTGCTGTCGACGGGTCTGAATTGGGGTCGGGCGACACTCGGGACCATGCCACCTGCCCTCCTCGGCGGGGCGCTCTATGGCCCGCGCGGCGTCATCGCCGGAATCGGGATCGGGTCCCTCGCCTTCGGACTCGTCGGCATCACGCTGGCCATCCGCACGATCGGTACGCTAGAACGCCGCGCCGCGACGGCGGAACCTCAACCAGCGGCGTCGATTCCTGGCCCTACGTCGCCGGTCGAGACAGCCGAAGCGAACGATATGTTCGTGTGAGTGGCCATCTGAGGTAGAATTCCCGCACATAATCACCAACGCCGAGCGTTCACGCTGGAACATTGCCGGCGGATGCGACAGATTCGGGTGAGAAACCTCCGGATCCGAAGCGGAGCGTCCGAGCCAGAGTATCGTATCATGTTCAACCTGTTCGATATCCTGCAGAGCCAAGCCGGCCCCGGCATGCAGTCGATCGGACAGCAATTCGGCCTGACGCCGGAACAGAGCCGGAGCGCGATGAATGCGCTTCTGCCGGCGCTCGCCGCCGGTCTGCAACGCAGTGCGGCGAGCGACCCGATGGGCTTCGGCCGGATGCTCGGCATGGCCGGGGCCAACCCGTATTTCGGCGCCCCGCCACAGCCGCAGCCCACCCCGCAGCCCGACCTGCTCGGGCAGATCTTCGGCTCGTCGATGCTGAGCCAGGCCGTGCTTCAGCAGGCTTCCACGACGAGCGGCATCGGCCAGCAGGCGTTGCGCCAGATGCTGCCGGTGATGGCGGGCATGGTGGTGGCCGGCATCGTTCACGTCATGGTGAACCAGCCGCCCCCCGCCCCCCAACTCCATAGGCAGGCCGCGCCGCCGCCGGCGCCCGATGCCGGCTTCCCGGTTGCCGCATTCTGGAACGACTGGATGAACCAGTTCATCGCCGCGCCCGACACCGCAGCGCCTGCCCGGAACCCGCGCGAGCCGGAGCCGAGACCGGCTCCCCAAGCCCCATCGCCGGATTTTTCGAAGCGGCAGGACACTTCGGCAAAGACGGAGGGCGGCGACGAGGCTCCGTTCGAGGCCTTCCAGCAGATGTTCCAGACCGGCGTTCAGGTGCAGGAGCAGAACGCCAAGGCCATGCAGGACATCTTCGAAGCCTTCTGGAGCCCGCCGAACGATCCGCAGACTTCGACGGAGCCGCCTGAGCAACCGATGACGCGGAAGCCGGAATCCGGCGTCTCCGACAATCCTGCCCCGAAGGATCCAGCGGTGAGCAAGCGCACGGCTCGCCGCAAGGAGCCGTAGACCGGCAGGACGGGATGGTCCCGGGGCCGCGCTCGGCCAGGGCCACGGGCAGCGCGTCGATGTGCCAGTTACGGTATCTGCTTCGCTGCCCAGAGAATGACGCGAAGAACGATGACCATGTCGGGAAAGGGCTGACAGAGCCACTGGGGAGGTCTCGTCCGGAACCACGCGTGTCCCGCGCTCAACCGGAGACCATCACGCCATGAGCGATTCTCTTAGCGAGCTGCGTCGCAACCGGCGCAACGACACCAGCATGTTCTGCCGCCGTCTCTGGCCGAGCGATGTCGACACCGTCCGTGCCTTCGTGCTGCGGCTCGATTCCGAGACGCGGGCCAACCGATTCCTGGCTGCCGTCAGCGATGCGGCCGCTCTAGCTTACGCCGAGCGCGCCCTCGTTACGAAAGGGTTGGTCATCGGGGGTTTCGTCGACGGCATCCTGCGCGGTCTCGGCGAGCTGCGCCCCGCGGGCCGGCCTTCGCCGGGATGTCTACTCGCTCCGCTGGCGGAGGCGGCCTTCGTCGTCGAGCATCCCTTCCGACGCGAGGGGCTCGGCTCGGCCCTGTTTCGACGGATCGTCGAGGCGGCCCGAGGCCGGGGTGTCGGCGATCTGCACGTACGATGTCTCAACGGCAACGGCCCGATGCGCCGGCTCGCCTTGAGACACGGCGCCGAACTGAACCCGGCCGGTTCGGAGATGGATGGCGCGATCCACCTCGACCGGCCGACGCCGTTCTCCTTCTGGTCGCAGGGGGTTGCCGAAGCGCTCGATCTCAGCCTTGCCCTGACGACTGCGGCGATTGGCCGGTGTCAGGCCGCCTCGTCCGGCCACGGCACGATGCGGTCGACGAGTTCGTCCTCGGTGAATTCCTCCTCATTGCCTGCGACGCGTCCGCGCACCGAGATGCCCGCCTCGTGAACGCTGGCCCTGCGGCCTGACACGAGTGGATGCCAGGAACGCAAGTCCTGGCCCTCCCGCACGAGCCGGTAGGCGCAGGTCGGCGGGAGCCACGGGATGGTGCGGACCGCTTCCGGCGTCAGGCGCACGCAATCGGGCACGCGCTTGGCCCGGTTGCGGTAGTCGCGGCACGTGCAGGAATGGGCATCGAGCAGCGTGCAGCCGACATCGGTGTGGTGGATCTCGCCGGTGTCGTCGTCCTCGAGCTTCAGGAGGCAGCACCGGCCGCAGCCGTCGCACAGGCTCTCCCACTCGGCCGAGGTCATCTCGTCGAGGCTCTTGGTCCGCCAGAAGGGGTTGTACGTGTTCTGCGACATCGCCTGCTCGTGCAGCACGGGCGGGCGGCAGGCAAGGGCTGGGGATCGGGCGGCGGTCGACGCCACCCGGGCGCCCCATTCATGCATCAAGGTTAACGGGAGCTTTCGATGGCAATACGCCGTGAGGTTGCGATTCCCGGCGTTACCGAGGTGATCGCAAACCTCGCGCAGGCTCGCGAGCCTTGATACAAGATCGACGTTCGGATCGGTGGACCGCGCCCTGAGGCGAGGAACCGGCTCGCAACCGGGTCATCCGAGGGACCGGACCAAGCCGTGCGCCTGCCCAGCCTCACTTCGATCAAGACCCGGATCAGCCGCGCGGCCCTTGGCTTCGATGCCTGGGTCAATGCGAGCATGTTCGAGGGCGGCCGCTCCTCGGGAGAGGCCTACGAGCGCTTCCGCGAGCGGATGGCCGTCTTCTCCTTCCGCGGCTGGAAGCGCTTCGCGCTGGACCTGACGAGCGAGGCCGCCACCATCGGCACCGCCGGCGCCCTCCTGGTGCTGTTTCTCGCGCAGTCCGCCTTCAACCTCACCAGCGAGCAGGGCTGGCTGAAGGAGCAGGATCTCGCCGTCACCTTCCTGGACCGCTACGGCACCGAGGTCGGGCGGCGCGGCATCAAGCACGACGATTCGCTCAAGCTCGACGATTTCCCGGAACTCATGATCAAGGCGCTGCTGTCCACCGAGGACCGGCGCTTCTACGAGCATTGGGGCATCGACCCGATCGGCACGGCGCGCGCGCTGGTCTCGAATTCCAGCGGCAAGGGCGGCACCCAGGGCGGCTCGACCCTGACGCAGCAGCTCGCCAAGAACCTGTTCCTGTCCAACGAACGTTCGATCGAGCGTAAGATCAACGAGGCCTTCCTGGCCTTCTGGCTCGAGAACCACCTCTCCAAGAACGAGATCCTGAAGCTCTATCTCGACCGCGCTTATATGGGCGGCGGCACCTTCGGCGCGGTTGCGGCGGCCGACTATTATTTCGGCAAACGCCTGCAGGACGTGACCCTGGCCGAAGCCGCCATGCTCGCCGGCCTGTTCAAGGCGCCGACGAAATACTCACCGAACGTCAACCTGCCCGCGGCCCGTGGCCGGGCAGTCGACGTGCTGCACAACATGGTCGAGGCCGGCTTCGTCACCGAGGGCCAGATCCAGACGGCGTTGCGCAATCCGGCGACGCCGGTGGTGCGGGCCAAGGACGTCACCGCCGACTACTATCTCGACTGGGCCTTCACCGAGGTGAAGCGCCTCGCCGATGCCGGCAAGCTCCGCAACGACCGCGTGCTGACGGTAAAAACCGCGCTCGACATCCGCATCCAGAAGAGTGCCGACCAGGCCGTCGAGAACGTGCTGCGCCGCTTCGGCGACAGCTACAACGTCGACGAGGCCGGCGTGGTGATCGCCGATCCCGACGGCGGCGTCCGCGCCATGGTCGGCGGTGCCGATTACGGCGAGAGCCAGTTCAACCGGGCGGTGGACGCGCTGCGCCAGCCCGGCTCCTCGTTCAAGCCCTACGTCTATGCGGCCGCCCTGTCCTCGGGGTTGTTCAAACCGGACACGATCGTGACCGACTCGCCGGTCTGCGTCGGCAACTGGTGTCCGCAGAACTACGGGCGGTCGTATTCGGGCCGCCAGCCGATGTGGCTCGCCGTCGCCAAGTCGATCAACACGATCCCGATCAAGATCTCGATCGCGCTGGGCAAGGGGCTCGGCATCACCAACGAGTGGAAGGCCGCGAAGGCCGGACGCGACAAGATCACCGAGACGGCCAAGGCCATGGGCGTGCTCTCGCCGCTGCCGGACACGGTCTCGATGCCGATCGGCGCCGACGACATCACCGTGCTCGACCAGGCCTCGGGCTTCGCCGTCTTCGCCAATGGCGGCCGCTACGCCCGCGCCTTCGCCGCGACCGAGATCCGCAATTCGAGCGGCGAGGTGATCTATCGCCGGACCGACGACCCGGCCCCGCAGGTGCTGTCGACCAAGGTCACCGCCGACATGAACTTCATGCTGAACAAGGTGGTCGAGGAGGGCACGGCCCGCAAAGCCCAGATCGAGGGCTGGAAAGTCGCGGGCAAGACCGGCACCACCAACAATTACCGCGACGCCTGGTTCGTCGGCTACACCGGCGCCCTCGTCGGCGCGGTCTGGTTCGGCAATGACGACCACAGCACGACCAACAAGATGACAGGCGGCTCCCTGCCAGCGATGACTTGGCACGAGATCATGGAACCGGCCCACCAGGGCATCGAGGTGAAGCCGCTGCCCGGCCTCAGCGACAAGACCAAGCCGGGGCCGGTCGCGCAGGCGGTTCCAGGCCTGGCTCCCGTCAACTTGACGGCCAGTGCAGCCGGAAAGCTGTCGAAGCGCTCCTTCGAGGTGATGTCGAGCCTCAACGGCCTGTTCCGCTCGGTCGATTCGGGGGCGGCGGCGAAGGCCGGGCAGGCCAAGCCGGATCCGCTCAAGTCCGGGGCGGTCCGGCCTGATCAGGTCCGGCCTCCCGGCCTCGTTCCCGTCGAACTGGCCGAGGGCGGCCGCTTCGGGACGCGTTGAGGCGGCGTGTCGTGAACGCATTCACTCGGATCATAACCGGCTCCACGAGCGAGCACACCTCCGCGTCCGATCCTAAGTCGTTTCGGGAACGCGGTGCCCGCATCGGTGGCGTGCTCGGCGGCTTCCTGCGGCGGACGTCGCGGACGGGGTTCGTGCTCTATGCCCTCGCCCTCGGCGCGCTGCTCGGCCTCGCCAGCGCCGACTTCGCCACGCGCGGCGGCTACCCGTTCGGCGGCACCACGATCGGTGCCTGGACGGCTTGGCCGAGGACCGGCTCGGCAGATGCCGACCCGTATTCGCGCGCCGTGAATTCCCGCCGCGGCGAGATCCCGCTCGCCATCGGAGAGGGCCTCCTGCTGACTGCCGCCGTCGACGACAGCGGTCGCACCCTGGAGGCGGGCTGCAGCTACGCCATCGGTGGCGTGGTGCCGCCGGCCCGTGCCTGGACCCTCACCATTGCCGGCCGTGGCGCGGCCGACCCGGCGAAAACCCGGCTGCGCGAGGGCTTCACGTCCACGGAAGTCCTGCGCAGCACCGATGACCGCTTCGTCATCGCGATCAGCCAGGACGTCCAGAGCGGCAACTGGCTGCCGATGCCGCGTCCCAGGGGACCGGTCCGGCTCGCGCTCCGGCTATACGACACCCCCGTCGCCGCGAGCGTGGGAAGCCTCGACCGTAACACTCTACCGGCGATCACGCGCCTCGGATGCAGCCGATGATACCGGCGGACGTCGAATTTGACTTTTCCGGCATTCGGCCGACGGCAGGCGCGCGTGCACGCCGATGCCGCGGACTCCCCTCGATGCATCGAAATCGAGGGCCGCTGGCATGAGCACGCGCGGACGCCTCATCCTCGCGACGCTGTGCGGGCTCGTGCTCGCCGGGATCGTCCATATCGTCACGGTCCGTGCGATTCCGTATTTCGCGCAGGGCGACGCGTTCTCGCTCGCCCGCAGCAGCGAGAGCCTCGATCATCCCCTGCGCATCCACAGCCTCGCCGTCGCAGGAGTCCCCGCCCCGGCTGAGGCCTGGCTGCCGATCCCCGATCCGGCGGTGGCGGTCGGCGTCTGCGCCTACGATCTCGACGACGGCCCGATGCGTGTCTCGGCACGTACCGGGGCACTCACCCTGTCGATCGCCGTGCATAGCCGAAAGGGCGCCTTCTACGCCGTCACCGATCAGGCGGCCGTACGCGGCTCCCTCGACCTCGTCATCATGACCCGTGCCCAGTACGACGAAGCCCTCGCGTCGGAGGACGAGAACCAGGTCAACCGCGACGTCCGCATCGTCGCTCCGGAGCGCGAGGGCTACGCCGTCGTGCGCGTTATCGCGGCCCTGCCGAGCCAGAGCGCCATGGCCAACGATGCGGTCGACGCCGTGTCGTGCTCCATCGATGCCCCTGAAGAACCGACGGACGCGAACACCAAACCCGGCGGCTGAGCGTCAGACCGTCCTTCGCGGCAGCGACTTGCTGACGAAGCGCGAGCCTACGAGCAGGAACCGCCACGGCGTCTCGACGCCACGGCTGATGCCGACGCGCGCGCCGGCCTCGACGCGTACCGGCGCGGAAGGAGGACGCCATCCGAACGGTGCCGCTTCGATCGGCAAGCCGTCGTAGGCGGCGGTGATGGCGAGCGCCTGCGACAGACGGCCTGGTCCGGCGCAGAGGAGGCGGGACTCGCTCAGGCCGCGGCGCGCATGCATCGCGTCCAAAACGTCGGTCGGCTCGAGAGCGCGCAGCAATACAGCGCTGCCCGGCTCGCAGACGAGGTCGAGGCACCAGTGCAAGCCGTAGGAGCGATAGACGCAGGCGTGGCCCGGCGGCCCGAACATGCTCGCATTGCGCTTCGTCGGACCAGAAAAGCTGCGCGAGGCCGGATCCTGCCGGTCGTAGGCCTCGGTCTCGACAATGATGCCGCCGACGCCGCCGACCAGCAGCGTGTGTCCGATCAGGTCGGCGGCGACCTCGGCCGCGTGCCTGGCGAAGAAGCTCGCCTTCACGAACGCCGTCAGGACGCCTGGGCCGGGGCTCTTGCGCTGTCGAGCGCAAGCGCCTTCCTAGTCCGGGCGACGCCCTCCGGGCCGAGTTCCAGGGCGAGCCGGAGCGCATCCTCGACCAAGGCGCCTTGGGACAGCCCCAGGCGCTTGGCCGCCCGCGCGATCTCGCCGGCAAGCCCGATCTCGACCATCATCGGGATCGTCGCAGGCGCTGCCGGCGAAGGAGCCTTGGCCGGCGCGCTTGCGGGCTTCGCCCGCTCGCCCAGCATCTCGCGACGCCCGAGCGTCGCGAGAACGTCGGCACGCTCGTTGCCGACCTCCCCGGAATGGCCGCGCACCCAGGTCCATTTCACGTCGCGGGTGCGCGCCAGCGCGTCCAGCCGCTCCATCAGGTCAACGTTCTTGACGGGGCCAGTGGCCGTGCGCCAGCCGCGCCGCTTCCAGCCGGGCATCCACTCGGTGACTGATTTGACAACGTACTGGCTGTCGCAGCGCATCTCGATCGCCGCGCCCTCGGGAAAATATTCCAGCGCGCTGATCGCGGCGGTCAGCTCCATCCGGTTGTTGGTGGTGACACGGTCGCCGCCATGCAGCTCGACCGGGCCGTCCGCCGCCTGGATCACGACGCCCCAGCCACCGGGGCCGGGATTGGGGTCGCAGCCGCCGTCGGCATAGACGATGGTTCGCATCTCTGGACTCGTGGATCGGTGGAAGCCGACGATAGGCGGTTCAGTACTTCGCGACCACCGGCGGGACCAGTCCGGCGAGCGGCACGGCGCTCCGCACGAGGCCGCAACGCGCCTCGGCCTCGGGCGGCAGCAGGGCGGCGAGGATCGGGCGGCGGTCGTCGAGGAAGGCGATCGTACGCTCCGCCGCGAGGGCTTCGCGGCCCGGCATCTCGACCACGAAATGCTCCAGGGCGAAGCGATAGCGGGCGACGCGCAGGCCGGTCTCGAGCCGAACCCAGGCGATCAGGCAGCGGTTCTCAGCCACCCGCATCGCGGCGTGGCGGACATCGAAATCGTCGAGGCTCGCCGAGAACGGCAGGGCGCGCAGGCGCAGGCGGTCGGCGTCGATCACCCGGGAAGCCGTGGCGGCGAAGGGCGGGATCAGGCGGCCGTCGGCGGTAGCGTCCTCGGAGAGCCGGCTGTAGCGCGAATAGGGCGAGCGGAACGGGCCGGCGATCAGCTCGGCGTGGTAGCCCTCGATGTCGTCGATGCGCGCCGACGGCGGCAGCAGGCGCGAACGCGTGAGGTTGGCGAGGATGTCGGTGAAGGCGGCGCGCCCCTGGGCCGGCATCAGGAAGCGCCAGGCCCGGTCGCGCAGGATCCGCTCATCGTCGGTCAGGGGAAATACGGAGGACGGCTCTTCGCGCTCCCGCGCGGCGATGGCGCCGGTGGAGTCGACGAGGGAATTCCAGGCACTCGGCGCCGGCCGTCCGAAATCGCCTTCCTGGGCGCAGCCGCCCATCAGGAACAGGCCGGCGATCGGCAGGGTCCGTAAGAGAACCCGTTTGGCAGAGAGCGTCACGAGCGCTTGCGCTGTGGGACCGCCGGCTCGACCTGCACATCCGGCATGCGCTCGTAGCGAACGCCGGTGAAGAGCAGGATCTGCCCGAGTGGCGCGGCATCGGCCGAAGCTTCGCGCCGGAAGCGGCGGCCTGCGGCTGTCGGCATAGCCAAGACCAGCGCCGACGGCTTGGGCTCGGCCGCGCTATTGCGGCTCTTTGACAGGGTGTTGCGGGGGTTCATGCGGATGATCCCGTCCGATTCCGTGCGGCTTGCGTTCCGGGCACCCGCGGACGGCGAGTGAACGGTCGAGGATGGCCGGACGATGGCGCCGCCCGGCTTGAGCGCAGGGGAAGATCATCACGGCATCGTTAACGGAACGTTTCCATGCGGCGATGGCGATCATCCCATCCACTGCGTGCGCCAGGGGCTCACGGCTGGTTCGACCGACGGACTAACGGACGAAATGCAGGGGGATCCGTCCCGAAACGGGGCATCGTTCCGCATTGGCCCGAAATTTGCTGATTGATTGACTGTCCTAAGGCGGGCTTTTCCTCCCTGAACTTTGGCTCCGCTCGGCCCCCCGAGCGGAGCCTTTTTTCGAGCGGTACCTCCCTGCTGCCGCCGGCCTATGGTGTTACCCGCAAGCGACCCATGCCGAGGAACCGGCCCTCCCGGCCATCCGGCGCGCTTGCTTACGTCGCGTTGCGCCCGATATGCCGTCTCGAAACACCGTGAGCGCAAGCGCGTAAGGACACCTCAGGATGAATTCGGATTCGGCACGATTCGGGGGCCCGTCGAAGGGCCTGTCGACGGTATTGAAGATTGCGCCGTTCGCTATCCTCCTCGCCGCGACCAGCCCGGCGCTTGCCCAGCGGGACGATCCCGGCCTGCAGCTCAACTGCGCCAACGACTTCTTCCGCCTCTGCGCCGGCGTAGATCCGAACAGCGGCGAGGCCGACAAGTGCATGAACCGCAACCGAGCGCGCCTCTCGGCCGAGTGCAAGGCCGCGATCGGCGACTTCGACAAGCGCGAGCCCGGCAAGATCAAGGGGCGCTGAGCCCGCAATCGTCACGACCGGAGGGGGCCACCTCCTCACACAACAGAGGTTACCCATGGCCCTCACCGTCGCGGTCCAGATGGACCCGATCCAGGCGATTCGCATCGCCGGCGACACGACCTTCGCGCTGATGCTGGAAGCCCAGGCGCGGGGGCATCGCCTGCTGTACTACACTCCCGACCGCCTCTCGATGCAGGGCCGTCGCGTCACGGCGCGGGTCGAGCCCGTGACCGTGCAGGATGTCGAGGGGGCGCATGCCACCCTTGGGCCGATCGAGCGCATCGATCTCGTCGAGGCGGACGTGGTGCTAATGCGCCAGGATCCGCCCTTCGACATGGCCTACATCACGGCCACGCACATGCTGGAGGCGATCTCCGGCGAGACGCTGGTGGTCAACGACCCGGCCGAAGTTCGCAACGCTCCCGAAAAGCTGTTCGTCCTCGACTTCCCCGAGCTGATGCCGCCGACGCTGATCTCTCGCGACAAGGCCGAGATCGAGGCGTTTCGCCGGGAGTACGGCACGGTGGCGATGAAGCCGCTGCACGGGCACGGCGGCGCGGCGGTTTTCCGCGTGACGGAGGACGACCCGAATTTCGGCTCGATGTTCGACCTCTTCGCCGTGACGTTCCGCGAGCAGTGGGTGGTCCAGAAGTTCCTCGAGAAGGTCACCGAGGGCGACAAGCGCATCATCCTCGTCGACGGCGAACCGATGGGCGCGATCAACCGCGTGCCGGCCAAGGGCGACATCCGCTCGAACATGGTGCGCGGCGGAGCCGCCGGCCCGTCCGACCTCACCGAGCGCGAGCGCGAGATCTGCGCCACCATCGGCCCGGAACTGAAGCGCCGCGGGCTGATCCTCGTCGGCATCGACGTGATCGACGGTCACCTCACCGAGATCAACGTGACCTCGCCGACTGGCCTGCGTGCCATCAAGCGGCTCGGCGGACCGGATCTGGCCGTGTCGGTCTGGGATTCGATCGAGGAGCGGGTCGGCGCCGGCTAAGCGACCGCTCAGGTCTCGGCGCGCGGCGTCGCACTGAGTTCGGTCCAGTCGAACTCTTCTTCCAACACGAAGAAGGCGTCGTCGCCGATCTCGCCGGCCCGGCGCAGCGCCAGGATGCGCTCGCGCGCGGCCTGGATCGCCCGGCGGCGGGCATCGTCGGCGGGCAGGCCCTCGGGCGCCAGGCCCTCCTCGTGCGCCTCGGCCTCCTCCACGACGATGCGGAACTCCCGTCGCAGGGCCTCGGCGATGTCGGACTCGTCGCCCTCCAGGCTCTGGATCGCAGCGCCGTAGGCCTCGGCCCGGCCCCAGCCGACCTCGTGGCCGACGGGGTCGGTGTCCTCCAGCTTCAGCCAGGCGAGCAGCGGGCGCAGCGTCAGCCCCTGGATCACCAGGGTGCCGATCACCACGGCGAAGGCCGTGAGGACAATGAGGTCGCGATAGGGAAAGGCACCATTCGGTCCGCTCTCGGGCAGGGCCAGGGCACCGGCGATGGTAACGAGGCCACGCATGCCCGCCCAGGACACGGCGAACCCCGCACCGGGCCCGAGATCGGACGCCTCGCGCCCGCCCGCCGCGATGCCCTTGCGGAAGGCGTTGCCGAGGTCGAGGACGGAGCGATCCTTGGAGCGGCGCGCTTCGGCGAATCCGATCCGCCGGATGCCACTCGCAGGCAGCACCCAGGCGATACGGACGAGAACGACCGTCAGCAGCACCGAGCCCGCCACCATCGCGAAGGGAAGGTTCTCGGCAGCACGCAGCCGTTCGAGGATCGGGCCGAGCTGATTGCCGATCAGGACGAAGGCCAGAACGTTGAGGACGAAGATCACCGTGTCCCAGACGGCATAGGACAGGATGCGCGGGCGCGGTGCCGTCCGCTCGGGGGCGTAGCGTGCCACGACCAGGGCGAAGCTGACGACGGTCAGCACGCCCGAGAGTTCAATCGCTTCGGCCGCGATCCAGACCCCGAAGGCCGCCGCGAATTGCAGGACGATGCTGCTGGCCGGGTCCGACACCCAGCGCATCCCCCACAGGTAGATCCGGGCGAGGATCGGACCGGCGATCAGGCTGCCGACGACGCCGAGGAGGAAGGCGGGCGCGACCTCGGACAGGGAGAAGTGCCCGGTGACGGCCGCCGCGACGCCGAGCCGGTAAATCAACAACGAGCCGGCATCGTTGAGCAGGCTCTCGCCACGCAGGATCGTCGTGAGCCGGTGCGGGAGCGGCACGTGCGCGAGGACCGAGAGCGCCGCCACGGCGTCCGGCGGGGCGACGATGGCACCGAGCACGATCGCCGCCGAGAGCGGCATGTCCGGTACCAGCATCTTGACCACTACGGCGACCGCAAGCGTCGTGACGAGAACGGCGCCGACGGCGAGCCCGGCGATCGGCCGCCAGTTGACCCGCAGGTCCCGCAGAGACGTGGCGTAGCCGGCGTCGACCAGGACGGGCGCGAGAAACAGCGCGAGGGCAAGGTCGGGATCGAGCCGCAGGTTCGGGAAGCCCGGGGCCAGGGCGAGCCCGACGCCGCCGAGCGCGAGGAAGGCCGGATAGGGCGCGCCGACGCGCCGCGCTAGGGCCGCAAGCAGCACGGCGCCGACCAGCACCGCGACGATCCATTCGAACACGAACATATGGAACAGGAGATAGGGCGGCGCGGCGGTTTCGAGCGACGTTGTCCTGCGGCGTCTCAGCCCGGCAGGATGCCCTCCGGTAACGTCGCGACGTGCCGGGCTATGGCACCGGGCGTCGTCAGCCAGATCGTCTTGCGGTGCTTGACGATGCCGGCGAGCGCCCGTCGCAACGGTCTCAGGCGGTGCGGCTGGCCGACGATGTAGGGGTGGAGCGCGATGCCCATCACCAGCGGCGCGGCCCGCGAGGCCGTTCGCATCTCGGCGAAGCCGTCGCGGATCATCCGTGCGAATTCCCGGCCGGTATGCCCGCGCGCGATGACCGCCGGGATGTCGTTGAGCTCTTGGGGGTACGGTACCGAGAGGATGCCGCGCCCGTCCCGGGTCGCGAAGCGCACCGGCTGGTCGTCATGCGCCCAGTCGAGGAGGTAGTCGTAGCCGGCCTCCGAAAGCAGGTCCGGCGTGACCCGCGATTGCGAGATCCAGGGACCGAGCCAGCCCGTCGGCGCCCGGCCCTCCTCGCGCGCCAGGGCCTGCGTCGCCTCGGCGATCAGAGCCCGCTCGGCCGCCTCGTCCAGGTCGCCCTGCCGCTCGGCATTGCTGCGGCCATGGGCGACGATCTCGACGGGATGGGTTTCGCCATAGCGGCGCACGGCCTCCATCAAGCCGGGACAATCGGCATGGAGCCGGCTGTTGGCGAGCACCGCCACGGGCAGCGACAGCTCGGCGAAGAGGTCGAGCAGGCGAAACACGCCGACGCGGTTGCCCCAGTCGCGCCAGGAGTAATTGAGCACGTCCGGTTGCGGTCCGCCCGGCGCCAGCTCCGCGCCGAGGCCATCGCCGAAAGCGAAGGTTTCGAGGTTGAGGGCGACGTAGACCGCGAGCCGCCTGCCGCCTGGCCAGTCGTAGACCGGGCGGCTGGGCAGGGCGCTGTAGCGGTAGCGGCCGTGAGAGGCTTCGGTCACCGAATGGCTACTTGGCAGGTGTCGCGTCCGGAGCCTTCGGCGCAGGCGGAGCGACCTCGCCGGCGGCCGTCGGCTGCAGCACGTTCTTGGCGATGCTGCCCTCGGGGCCGTACTCGCCGGCCACCGCGATGCAGGACTGCTCGCGATGCAGCGCCATGTCGTTCGACATCATCCCGAAGATCCCCTGGATGCGGGCGCCGAAGGGCCCGCGCGGGCTGACGTCCTCGGACTTGGTGTTCATCTTGGCGAGCACGGCATCGAATTCCGGTACGCCGATCTTGTAGCCGCAGACGTTCGAGGCCGCGTAGACGTACGCCGCGAGTTCGAGGGCGCGCGGTGCAGGAGCGTTGCGGATCGTTCGCGGCGGCGCAGCGTCTTCCGCGACGGCGGGCAAGGCGAAGCCTGCGAGTAGGACTGCGGCGAGGAAATGTCTGGACATCGTCTGGGGCGTTCCTCGAATGGAGCAGCTTCTTACGAGCCGCTTATAGGCACCCGCGACATAGATCGTCCGCCCTCGGCCCTCCAGGGGGCATGAGCGCGCAGACGCGCTCGTGCTTATCCCATCCGCGTCCAGGTCTTGCGCTCACAGATCCACGCCGCGCTGCACCGAGGTCGGACCCATCACGAGCAGCGGCATCGCTTGGGGCGATCGGCTTGCCCAGCGAAGCCGGTTTCGCAAGGCACCGCCTTGACTTCGCCCCCATCGCGACCTTCAACGGCGCCCGAACGAGGGGGCCGGCGAGCCCGGAGGACAGCGATGCGTGTGATCGAAACGGAGATCCCCGCGGTCAAGCGCGTCATCCCGAAGCGGCATGGCGACGAGCGTGGCTGGTTCTCGGAGGTGTTTCGGGTCGATCAGCTTGCCGAGGGTGGTATCACCAGCGCCTTCGTGCAGGACAACCAGTCCTTCTCGGCCCCGGCCGGGACGCTGCGAGGCCTGCATTTCCAGACGCCGCCGGCGGCGCAGGCCAAGCTGGTGCGCGTGCTGGCGGGCGCGATCCTCGACGTCGCCGTCGACATTCGCCACGACTCGCCGACGTTCGGGAAATACGTCGCCGTGCGCCTCGATGCCGAGAACGGCGAACAACTATTCGTGCCGCACGGCTTCGCGCACGGCTTCTGTACTCTGGAGCCGAACACCATGGTGGCCTACAAGGTCGACGCGTATTACAGCCCGGCGAACGACCGCAGCATCGCCTGGAACGATCCCGACATCGGCATCGACTGGCCGGTGAGCGAGGCCGAGGCGATCCTGTCCGGCAAGGACAAGACCGCGCCGCGGCTCGCCAGCCTCGAAAAGCTGTTCTGAGGCGAACGAATTGTTCGCCGGGCGTCGTGGCGCCCGACGCCCAAGCTGACGGAGACCCCCATGCGCATTCTCGTGACCGGCGGCTGCGGCTTCATCGGCTCCGCCCTCGTCCTGCATCTGGTGCAGGATCTCGGTCACGAGGTGCTGACGCTCGACGCGCTGACCTATGCGGCCAACCCGATCTCGCTGCAGCCCCTCGACGGCGACGGCCGGCACCGGTTCGTCCAGGCCGATATCTGCGATCCGGCCCGCGTCCATGCGCTCTACGCCGAGTTCCGGCCGCAGGCGGTGATGCATCTCGCCGCCGAGAGCCATGTCGACCGCTCGATCACCGACCCCGGCGCCTTCGTGCGCACCAACGTCGTCGGCACGCAGGTGATGCTCGACGGCGCCCGCTCGTTCTGGGAGGGCCTTCCCGAGGCCGACCGCAAGGCCTTCCGGTTCCTCCACGTCTCGACCGACGAGGTCTACGGCTCCCTGCCGCCGGACGCCTTCTTCACCGAAGAGAGCCGCTACGACCCGCGCTCGCCCTACTCGGCCTCCAAGGCGGCCTCCGACCACCTCGCGCGTGCCTGGCACGAGACCTACGGCCTGCCGGTGCTGGTGACGAACTGCTCGAACAATTACGGGCCGCGCCACTTCCCGGAAAAGCTGATCCCGCTGATGATCCTCAACGCGCTCGAGGGGAAGAAACTGCCGGTCTACGGCGACGGACTGAACGAGCGCGACTGGATCCATGTCGAGGACCACGCCCGCGGTCTCGTCGCAGTGCTTATGACGGGCCGGATCGGCGAGACCTACCTGCTCGGCGGCCGGGCCGTGCGCAACAACCTCGCTGTGGTGAAGGCGCTCTGCGCGGCCTTCGACCGGTTGCGCCCCGAGCACGCGCCGCACGAAAAGCTGATCAGCTTCGTCACCGACCGCCCCGGCCACGACCGGCGCTACGCCATCGACCCGTCGAAGGCCGAGGCCGAGGTCGGCTGGGCGCCGACCAAGGTGTTCGAGGAGGCGCTGGAAGAGACCGTGCGCTGGTATCTCGACACCGAGAGCTGGTGGCGTCCGATCCGCGAGGGCCGCTACACCGGCGAGCGGCTCGGTCTGGCAGCCAAGAGCGCCTGAGATGGACATCCTGGTTCTCGGCGGCGGCGGTCAGGTCGGAACGGAGCTTCAGGCCTATGCCTGGCCCGAAAGCGTGCAGGTCTATGCGCCGGACCGCGCGAGCCTCGACATAACCGACGAGACGGCCGTCGCCCGCATCGTCGCCGAGCGCGACTGGGCGGCCGTGATCAACACGGCCGCCTACACCGCCGTCGACAAGGCCGAGAGCGACGTCGCCGCCGCCTGGCGCCTCAACGCTCTCGCTCCGGCGATTCTTTCCGCGACGACAAACTCAAAAAAAATTCCGCTGGTTCATGTCTCGACCGACTACGTTTTCGACGGTTCGAGCAGCGGCTCCTACGAGACCGACGCGCCGATCGGCCCGACCAGCGTCTACGGAGCAAGCAAGGCGGCCGGCGAGATGGCGGTGCGCACCGCCAACCCGCGCCATGCCATCGTGCGGACCGCCTGGGTGGTCAGCCCCCACCGCGGCAACTTCGTGAAGACCATGCTGCGGCTGGCCGGCGAGCGTGATCAACTCAGCGTCGTCGACGACCAGCATGGCTGCCCGACCTCGGCCGCCGACCTCGCTGCGGGGTTGGCCCGGATCGCGCTGCGGCTGGCCGAGGACGCAGATGCGCCGACGGGGACCTTCCACTACGTCAATGCGGGCGTCACCACCTGGCACGGCTTCGCCGAGGGCATCGTCGCCGGCAATGCCCGGCGCGGCGGCCGCACGATCCCGGTCAAGGGCATCCCGACGAGCGCCTACCCGACCCCGGCGAGGCGCCCGGTCAACTCCGAGCTCTCCACGAAAAGCCTGACAGTCGCCTACGGCCTGACGCCCCGGCCCTGGCAAGAGGCACTCGACGACATCCTCGACCGCCTCGTCGGCCCGGCGCACTGACAGATAGGAAAAAGGCTACGCCATGAAGGGCATCGTTCTGGCCGGCGGCTCCGGCACCCGGCTGCATCCGGCGACGCTCGCCATCAACAAGCAGCTGCTGCCGGTCTACGACAAGCCGATGATCTACTACCCGATCTCGGTGCTGATGCTGGCCGGCATCCGCGAGATCCTGGTGATCTCGTCGCCTGAGCATCTCGGCAACTACCAGCGCCTGCTCGGCTCCGGCGAGCAGTTCGGCGTGAGCTTCACCTATGCGGTCCAGCCGCGGCCCGAGGGCCTGGCCCAGGCCTTCGTCATCGGCCGCGAGTTCGTCGGCTGCGATCCCGTCGCGCTGGTGCTCGGCGACAACCTGTTCTTCGGCAACGGCATGAGCGAGCTGCTGCGGCGCGCCCGCGAGCGGCAGGGCGGCGCCACGGTGTTCGCCTACCATGTCGACCACCCGGAGGCCTACGGCGTCGTCACCCTCGACAAGGAGGGTCGGCCGCTGCGTCTCGTCGAGAAGCCGAAGAAGCCCGAATCCCCCTGGGCGGTCACGGGCCTGTACTTCTACGACAACCAGGTCCTCGACATCGCCGCCGCAGTGAAGCCCTCGGACCGGGGCGAACTCGAGATCACATCCGTCAACCAGGCCTATCTCGATCTCGGCCAGCTCCACGTCGAGCGGATGTCCCGCGGCTATGCCTGGCTCGATACCGGCACGCATGACAGCCTGCTGGAAGCGGCGGAGTTCGTACGCACCCTGCAGAACCGCCAGGGCCTCCAGGTCGCCTGCCTGGAGGAGATCGCCTATCTTCAGAACTTCATCACCCGCGACCAGCTCGTCGCCCGCGGCGAACTGTTCGCCAAGACCTCCTACGGCCAGAACCTGCTGCGGCTCGCCAAGGAGGACCAGCCGCTGGACGGGACGGCCTAGCGCTCGCCAAGTGCCATCACGGCACCGGTATAGGTCTCGGCGACTTCGCAGAACGGGATGCCGGCCGCCGTCGAGAGCACGGCCTCGACGAAGAACAGCCTGTTCTCGGGCCCAGGCAGTTCGGCGTCGCCCGGCGTCCAAAGCATCTTGAGCGACAGGTTGCGCCGCGTCGGCGACAGCGGATGCACCACGCGCCCGAACGGGGCCTGCGTGGTCTCCAACATCGTATTCATCTCCGGCGTCAGCCGGCCCGGCACGTACCAGTTGTCGGCCTCGGACAGGACGTGGCCACCGCAGGTCAAGCGGACGCGCCGATAGCGCACCAGCTCGTCGGCACCGATCGCCAGGCGCTCGCGCTGCTCGGCCGAAAGCGGCTTGTCCGCGCCTGCAACCCGTACGGCCGTGAGACGCGGATCGGCGGCGAGGCCGCGCTCGGCGCACCAGGCCTCGAGGACGGCGGTCGCACTGTGGGCGGCGAGCAGGCGGGCACTCAGGGTTTCGATCAAGCACTCGGTCCCGGCCCTCGGTTCGATTGGGAGGATCGTCGGCGGCTCTTGCGCACGGGCCGGTGCCGGTGTCGCAACGCAGCCGACAGCCGCCGCGAGGGCCAATACCGCGATCCGCCGGCCACCCTCGGGGCCTGTCGCACCGTCGGCTTCCGCATCCATTGCGCAGCGCAATACGGTGTCCCGCTGGAAACGTCCATCGGCGAAGGAGACGCAGCTTTGCCCGTCATGGCGCAATTCACGCTTGTCTCTCGCTTGCAGAACACTTGAAGAACGCTTAACGTGTTCGTGGTTTGTTTCGGCGGTTCCGCGCTTGGCGGTCGCCCCCTCCTAGGTGGCTCTCATGTTGACGCGCAAGCAGTTGGAGCTGCTCCAGTTCATCCAGCAGAGAATGAGCGAGAGCGGCGTTCCCCCCTCCTTCGACGAGATGAAGGATGCGCTCGATCTGCGCTCCAAATCCGGCATCCACCGGTTGATCACAGCGCTGGAGGAGCGTGGCTTTCTGCGGCGCCTGCCGAATCGGGCGCGCGCCATCGAGATCATCCGTATTCCGGAGCCGATCACGGGCAAGCAGCCGCCCGCGCCACAGGCCGAAGTGCGTCGTTTCACACCGAGCGTGGTCGAGGGTGGGCGGTCCAAGTCCGTTCCGCCGAGGCCGACGACGACACAGGTCTTCGACGAAGACGGCCGCTCGGTGATGGTGCCGGTGATGGGCCGGATCGCGGCCGGTACGCCGATCTCCGCTATCCAGAACCAGAGCCATTCCATCGCGATGTCGCCGGACTTCCTGGCCGGCGGCGAGCACTACGCGCTGGAAGTGCGCGGCGATTCGATGATCGAGGCCGGCATCCTCGACGGCGACCTCGTGGTGATCCGCAAGCAGGATACAGCCCAGACCGGCGACATCATCGTGGCGCTGATCGACGACGAGGAGGCGACCCTGAAGCGCCTGCGCCGCCGCGGCTCCTCAATCGCTCTGGAGGCCGCCAACCCGGCCTACGAGACCCGCGTACTCGGACCCGACCGGGTCCAGATCCAGGGCCGCCTCGTCAGTCTCGTGCGCCGCTACTGAAGCGGCTCGGCAGGGGCGTCCGCAGCAGAAGCTTCGGTGTCCTCAGTAGGTGACGGCTGCCGGTAGTTCGCGAAGCCTGATGGCTGAACGGGCGTCGGCAAATCCGGTTTGGACGTAGGCGGTTCGGGCGGCTTGATGGCAGCCGCCGGACGCCAGGGCGGCGGTGGACCGGGCTTTCGTACGGTGACCAGAACCGGTCCGCTCGAGTCTAGGCGGATCATCGCCGCGCCGTGCTCGGCCAGAAATTTCCGGTCGAGGAGCAGGCCCGCCGCGCAACCGGGCGGCGCATCTCGGCGGGTCACCAGAATAGCGGCGCGGGCGCAATCCTCGAACAGGCCGCGCCGGTCCTTGACGAGGGACAGCCACCGTCCGTCCGCCAGCCGGATCGTACAGCCGAGCCGGTCGCAGCGGGCGCCCTCCCCCTGCCCGACCTGATCGGCCCGGCGCCCATCGCCGTCGGCCTTGAGCCACTGCTCCAGCACGAAGTTCGGCGGCTTGCCGAGGATGGCGAGGCGCCCATCGGCACCCCGAACCGCCGCGCCGGCCCCATCGCGATCGATGAAGACATCGTAGCGAGCGGGCGTCGCAGCGAGGGCAAGTCCCCCGACGGCTGGCAGCAGAGCCAACCAACGTAGCCGCGAGACCAGAAGCGTCGCGAACAGGAGCGCAGCCGCCAGCAATGCGAGCGCCCAAGGGCCATAGGACGGAACCACGAGATTGGCCTGCCCGAATCCGGCGATCCAGGTCGAGATCGCGAGCATGCCGCGCACCGCCTGCCCCATCAGCCACCAGACCGGCTGATCGAGGGCAAAGGGGTAGGCGAGGATGCCGATCACCGCGGACGGCATCACCACCAGCGACACGAGCGGCAGGGTCAGGGCGTTGCCGACGAGCCCGAACGGCTGAACGGTCTGGAAGTGATAGGTCGAGAACGGCGCCGTCGCGATCTGTGCGACCAGCGTCGTCGCCAACGTGCCGACCACCGCCGCCGCGACGAAGGACAGCGCACGTCCGAACCAGCCGAGGCGCTCGCCCGAGAACAGCCGTCCATCGATGAGCGGCGCGCAGGTGATCAGTCCGGCGACGGCCCCGAACGACATCTGAAAGCTCGGGCCGAGCAGGGCCTCGGGCTCGCGAGCCAGCGCGATCATCGCAGCGAGCGCGAGGTTGCGCATGCTCAATGCCGGGCGGTCGACCAGGATGGCGCCGAGCATCACAAGGGTCATGATCCAGGAGCGCTCGGCCGCGATGTCCCAGCCGGAGAAGGCGCAATAGGCGGTGACGCCGGCCATCGCCGCGCCGGCCGCGATCTTCTTGATCGGCCAGGTGAGCGCCAGAACCGGCACCAGCGCGAGCATCGCCCGCACCAGCCAGAACACGACACCGGCGGCGAGCACCATGTGCAGCCCGGAGATCGACACCACGTGATAGATCCCCGCCGCGCGCAGCACGTCGTTGGTCTGCGGCGAGATCAGCCCGCGCTTGCCGGTGACGAGGGCTGCGGCGACGGCGCCGGCCTGCCCGCCATTGGCGTCGGTGATCCGTCGGGTGAGCGCGTTGCGAGCGTCGTCGATCGCGGCAGCGAGGCGGAGCCGCCAGGGCAACGGCCCGGTCGGAGCGATCACGTCGATCCGGCCGGTCAGGGAGCCGACGGCCCCGATGCCGCGAAAATAGGCATCGCGGGCGAAATCGTAGCCACCGGGCCGCGCCGCCTCGGGTGGCGGCAGCAGCCGCGCGACGGCGCTGATCCGATCACCGGGCTTGATCGCCTGCGCCTTCCGATAGGAGACCCGCACCCGCGTCGGGCGCCCCACCTCCTCCAGCGTGCCGAAGGCGATCACCTTCACGACGAGCCGGGCGCCCTGTTCGCGTTCGTCGAGGGCTTCGACGAGGCCGGTCAGCGGCGCGATCATCGTGCGGGCGAGGACCGGGCTCGCCACGCTGGCGACGCGATAGGCGGCGGCGGCAAAGCCGAGGAACGCTGCGGCGAGGGCGAGCATCAGGGCCAGCGCCACCGGCCTGGCGCGCAGGGCGAAGCTCGTCGCGACGGCGAGCACTGCGGCAGAGAGCGGCGCGACCAGCATCGGCGGCCCGTCCGTCGCGGTCAGCTCGACGAGGATTCCCGCCCCGAAGGCTACCGCGAGCCAGGGAAACAGCCGGCGCTGGCCGGCCTCCTGCGCGAGCGCGCCGACGAGGCCATCGCGAAGATCCCCTAGGGCCAGCGAGGGCACCGGCAGGCGGCCGGCGACGCGAGCCGGAAGGCTCCGTACCGCCGATGCCGCGCGCTGCCCCGCCATCCGGTTGGTTCCGTCGCAGCCCGGTCGCGAGACCCCGTGACGTTTTCTTAACGCATCCCTCGGCGCGTGCTACAGGCGCGCCTTGGATCGGGTACCGGACTCCGCCAAACGGGGCGGTCGATCCACAGATCCGCTCAGCTCCACACCCATTCAGCAGTCAGCCTCCCGATGCCGTCCAACGTCGTCACGCGCTTTGCGCCCTCGCCCACGGGCTACCTGCATATCGGCGGGGCCCGCACCGCCCTGTTCAACTGGCTCTACGCGCGCCGCTTCGGCGGGCGCATGCTGCTGCGGATCGAAGACACCGACCGCGAGCGCTCGACGCAGGGGGCGATCGACGCGATTCTCGACGGCATGTCCTGGCTCGGCCTCGACTGGGACGGCGAGCCCGTCCACCAGTTCGCCCGGGCCGACCGCCACCGCGAGGCGGCCGAGACGCTGCTCGCCTCGGGCCACGCCTATCGCTGCTTCGCCAGCGCGGAAGAGCTGCAGCAGATGCGCGAAACCGCCCGCGCCGAAGGCCGCGCCCCGCGCTACGACGGCCGCTGGCGCGACCGCGACCCGTCCGAGGCGCCGGCCGGCGCCAAGTCGGTCATTCGCCTCCGCGCGCCGACCGAGGGTGAGACCGTCGTCGACGACGCCGTGCAGGGCCGCGTCACCTGGGCGAACAAGGATCTCGACGACCTCGTGCTGCTGCGCTCGGACGGCAACCCGACCTACATGCTCGCCGTGGTGGTGGACGACCACGACATGGGCGTCACTCAGATCATCCGCGGCGACGACCACCTCACCAACGCCGCCCGGCAGGCGCAGATCTACAAGCTGCTCGGCTGGGACGTGCCGGCCATGGCGCATATCCCACTGATCCACGGGGCCGACGGCGCCAAGCTCTCGAAGCGCCACGGGGCGCTCGGCGTCGAGGCATATCGCGACCTCGGCTACCTGCCGTCGGCCCTGCGCAACTACCTCGTCCGCCTCGGCTGGAGCCACGGCGACCAGGAGGTATTCTCGACGGACGAGATGGTCGCGGCCTTCGATCTCAAGGCGATCGGCCGCTCGCCGGCGCGCTTCGATTTCGCCAAGCTCGAGAACCTCAACGGCCTCTACATCCGCGGCAGCGACGACGCGACTTTGGTCGACGCGATCCAGCGGATCGTGCCCGAGCCGATCGCACCAGAGTTGCGCGAAAAACTCGTCGCGGCGATGCCGGGGCTGAAGGAGCGCGCCAAGACCCTCGTGGAGCTTCTCGACAGCGCCTATTACCTCACCGCCGCCCGGCCGCTGGCGCTCGACGACAAGGCCAAGGGCCTCCTCGGCGACGACGCGAAGGCGCGGCTCGGCCTCGTGATCCCCGCGCTCGAAGCCTTGGAGGAGTGGTCGGCCGCCGCCACCGAGGCCGAGGTGCGAAAGTTCGCGGAGGCGCAGGGCCTGAAGCTCGGACAGGTCGCCCAGCCGCTGCGGGCCGCGCTCACGGGGCGGGCGACCTCGCCGCCGCTGTTCGACGTGATGGCGGTGCTCGGCCGTGAGGAATCGCTCGCTCGGCTTCGCGACCAGATCGCCGCCTAGAATCGCGCCCGGACGGCCCGGTTTTCGCATCGCAACACGCCAGCAGGCGGGACCTCCCCGTTGCTGGCGGTCGAGCGATCCGCTAACCCGGTGACTGAGTGAGCAACTGCAGCAAATCTGCGGTTCCGCCTCAGTCCGGAGCGTTCGACCCGTCGGCCTCCGGACCGGTGCTGCCCGTCGCGAGAAAGGGTCCGCGCGTCCATGAGCGTTTCCGCCAGCTCCATCACGGTCGACGACAAGCGCGTCGAGTTGCCCGTCAAGTCCGGCACGATCGGGCCGAGTGTCCTCGATATCGGCAAGCTGCACGGCCAGACCGGCATCTTCACCTTCGACCCCGGCTTCACCTCCACCGCCTCGTGCGAATCGGCGATCACCTACATCGACGGCGACGAGGGCGTGCTGCTCTATCGCGGCTATCCGATCGAGCAGTTGGCCGAACAGGGCGACTTCCTCGAGACCGCCTACCTGATGCTGTTCGGCGAATTGCCGACGCCCGCTCAGAAGGCGGATTTCGACTACCGGGTCACGCGCCACACCATGGTGCACGACCAGATGAACCGCTTCTTCCAGGGCTTCCGCCGCGACGCGCATCCGATGGCGATCATGGTCGCCTGCGTCGGCGCGCTCTCGGCCTTCTATCACGACTCGACCGACATCTCGGACGAGAACCAGCGCATGGTCGCCTCCCTGCGCATGATCGCCAAGATGCCGACCCTGGCGGCGATGGCCTACAAATACTCGATCGGCCAGCCGTTCGTATATCCGAAGAACGACCTCGACTACACCTCGAACTTCCTGCGGATGTGTTTCGCAGTGCCGTGCGAGGATTTCCAGGTCAACCCGATCTACGCCCGCGCGCTCGACAAGATCTTCATCCTGCACGCCGACCACGAGCAGAACGCCTCGACCTCGACGGTGCGTCTGGCCGGCTCCTCGGGCGCCAACCCCTTCGCCTGTATCGCCGCCGGCATCGCCTGCCTGTGGGGTCCGGCCCATGGCGGCGCCAACGAGGCGGCGCTGAAGATGCTGATGGAGATCGGCACCCCCGACAACGTCGCCAAATACGTCGCCAAGGCGAAGGACAAGAACGACCCCTTCCGCCTGATGGGCTTCGGCCACCGCGTCTACAAGAACTACGATCCGCGCGCGCGCATCATGCAGAAGACCACGCATGAAGTGCTCAAGGAGCTCAACATCAAGGACGACCTGCTCGAAGTCGCCGTGCAGCTCGAGAAGATCGCGCTCGAGGACGAGTACTTCATCGAGAAGAAGCTCTATCCGAACATCGACTTCTATTCGGGCATCACCCTCAAGGCGCTCGGCTTCCCGACCTCGATGTTCACGGTGCTGTTCGCGCTCGCCCGCACCACCGGCTGGATCGCCCAGTGGGCCGAGATGATCCAGGACCCGGCCCAGAAGATCGGCCGCCCGCGCCAGCTCTATGTCGGCCCGGAGCAGCGCGACTACGTCAACATCGCCCAGCGCGGCTGACCGCCGTCTTTCGCACCACGTCGCTCCGGGGCCGCGCCGCGGGACCCGGAACGACGGCGACGGACCAGCGCGGACGCTTGTGGACAGCCATCGACGCGCGTGCCGATCGTGTCGCCGCGGCACTCTATCCACGCAGTGAGCTGCGATAGCCTTCCGAAGGGAGGCCCGTGGGACGATGCGCTACCGAGTTTCAGCTACCAACCGATCGTTTGAAGCCCCTGCCGTCATTGCGAGCGCCGCGAAGCAATCCAGGGCCACGGACACGACGCCGGAGCGGCTGCCCTGGATTGCTTCGCCTGCGGCTCGCAATGACGAAGGCGGGCGCGATCCGGTCAGCCGGGCATCGTCAGTGCGACCGGCGCTCATACTGCCTCGGGTCCAGGTGGCCTGCCTCGCCGCCATGCTGGCCCTTTCGACCGGCGGATGCACCGGCATCGCGACCTCCGCCGCCCCGTCCCCGTCGACCGGAACGCTGCGCGCGCGCATCGCCGCGCTGACCCTCGGCCAGGTCGATTTCGGTTCGATCTCGATCCTCCCGGTGCGCTTCGAGAAGAGCCGGATCAGCGGGCCGTTCGACGATAGCGGGCGCACCCTCTACTGCGTGTCGAGCCACATGAAGGGCCGGACCTTCGGCAAGGCGGAGCGGCCGAAGGCCGTGATCCGCCACGAGGGTGGGGTGCTCAAGGTGCTCAGCGACGAGGCAGAGGTCTGCGAGGGGCACCGGACCGAGCCGTTTACGGAACTCGATTCGCCTGCCTGATCGGGAGGCGTAGACCCCCTCCGTCCGCTTCGCGGCCACCTCCCCCAGTGGCGGAGGAGGATGTCGCGCGTTTCCTCGCCCCGTGGGCGAGGGGGACCATGCGCAGTGTGGTGGAGTGGGCGGCGGCGCCATCCTCCCACTACCCGCCACCCGGCCGCAGCCCTACTTCCGCGATCGAACCTGCCGCCATCCAAAGCCGGACACCGCGCATGACCGACACGCCGAAGCTGATCCACGCCATGGTCCGCGTGCGCGAAGAGGCCCGCTCCCTCGAATTCTACCGCACGGCCTTCGCCCTCGAGATCGCCGACCGGCTCGACTTCGACGGGTTCACCCTGATCTACCTGTCGAACCCCGAATCCGGCTTCGAGCTGGAGCTGACCGTCAACAAGAGCCAGAGCGAGCCCTACGACCTCGGCAACGGCTACGGCCACCTTGCCGTCTCGGTCGCCGACCTCGACGCTGCGCATGCCCGGATGAAGGACGCGGGCCTGGCGCCGGGGAATCTCAAGGAGCTTGCGCATTCCAGCGGCGGCAAGGCGCGGTTCTTTTTTATTGCAGACCCGGATGGGTACAAGATCGAGGTGTTGCAGCGGGGGTGGCGATTTTTGTAGGGGCGTTCTCCAAACACGGAATAAAATTTTACCGTTCCGTCATTCCTCAAGTCATCTCGATCAACATAACACAATCACAGCACTTATTGACTTAGTAGCTTGCCTAGATATAATATATATTTTCTAAATACTATTCATTCTCTAAATCGACTTCTAAAATTTACTTCTTAACACTACAGAATAAATAAAACATATTTATTTTTGTTTCTTGAAAATTTATTTTTAGCAAACGGGCTTCTTCCGGAGACATCTTTGAAATCGTGGTGCAACTGAGCAGGGTAGCCAACAAAGGTGTTTGATATTAGGCTGCGTAGTGCAAGTTTATTTGTTACAGTGCCTGCAACCCATTGGTTACCCTCGAATGTCCCGTACGTCCAGGAATTCAAACAAACTTATTCTCAAGAATGGCATGTCGATCGGAAGTAATGCCGCCGAATTTGACGATGAATTTCTGTTCGAGTGTTTTGTACATCATCCTGCTGTACAGAGAAGCATAGACCCCGGACACGCTGGGATGATACTAGATGGTCGAACAGGCGCTGGAAAGACGGCTATAGTTCGATATATAATCAATAATAATAATCATTGTCATGAATTAGAACCTCTTAATATGGCAATGAACTACGTCGCCAACTCAGATATATTGAATTTTCTTCATACTATTGGCGCAGATTTAGATCTGTTTTTTCAGACACTATGGAAACACGTTCTTTGTATAGAATACATACGCCTGCGGTGGGATATCACGGACGAGTCGTCTTCTAGAAGTATATTTGACAAACTGTGCGACCGCTTTGGCGGTGATCCACGAAAGAAAAAAAGTCTCAGCTATTTAAAGGAGTGGGAGTCGAAATTCTGGATCACAATGGATCAAAACATAAAAGAATTGACTGAAAAAATGGAAAATAAACTTGAGATTGAGCTTGGGGGAGAAACACACAAAATAAAATCTCGCGGTCAGTATGCCAAGCAATTAAGCACAGATAAAAAGTCTGAACTTATCTCAAGAGCCCGAAAAGTTATCAGCGCAGATCAACTTGCTGAGCTCGCAGGTGTAATTGACATACTTAGTGACAATGACGATGGCAAAAGCTATTATGGAGGCCGAAATTACTATATACTCATTGATAAACTTGATGAACATTGGGTAGATACGAGCATAAGATTACGCTTAATTCGCGCACTGATCGAGTCTCTCAAAGCGTTTCGAAGAATATCGAATCTCAAACTTATAGTCTGCATGCGATCAGACATTCTTGAGCGAGTACTGCAGGAGACAAAAAATCTATCATTCCAGCGCGAAAAATATGAAGATTATTTTCTGAGAATCGAATGGAATAAAGCACTTTTAACAGACCTTATAAACAAAATAATTAGGACTCTTTTTAGAAAACAATACAGTCCTAGCACTAATTTAGAGTTTACAGATGTTTTTGCCTATAATGTTGGAAGCGTAGATCCAATGGATTACATGCTTGATAGAACACTTATGAGACCACGCGACATAATCGCTTTTGTTAATCAATGTCTCAAAGTATCGGATGGAACATATGAAATTTCTGCAGCAAAAATAAAGCAAGCAGAGAAAGAATATTCTCGCATCCGGCGCGATGCTCTTGAACAGGAATGGCTGAGTGCTTTTCCGACATTGAAGCGCTTGCTCGATTTCGTCGCGTCCGCAAAGAAGGAAAGTTTCAGCATTGACAAATTGGTAGAAGATAAATCTGCCGAGAAATGCGCCTTAGAAATCGCGGCCGATCCGAAAATAGACTTTGATCCTATTCATGCAGCAGCGATTGCCTACATTGAAGGTGGCGGAGAGCCGATGGTATTTGTAAAAGAGGCCCTTTCTATTTTGTACCGAGTTGGCGCCATTGGTGTAAAGCTTAGAACTAACGAGAGGATTAGCTATTCCCATCTGGATGAGCCTTCTATTGCGCCAAGCGTAATCCCCGATGCAGCAAGAGTTAGAATCCACCCTATGCTGCATTCAGCCTTGGCACTTTCGCCGATATAGAGACGAAATCTAATTCACCTCCACCTGAACCACCCCTGGCACAGCCCGCAGCGCCCCGGCCACCTGCGGGCTGGCCTGATACTTCCCCGGCAGCTTCACCTCGACCTCGCGCTCGCCCCCGTCGAGCATCAAAATCAAGGACACCTCACCCTCGCCGCGCATGGTCAGCCGCTGCTGCACCGAGCCGATCGGGCGCTCGTCGCGCATGAAGATGCGCATGCCGGTTTGGTGGCGGGCGACGGCGGCGTCGAGGGGTTCGGCGGTGGTGATGCGGGCGCGGACGTCCTCGCCTTCGAGGTTGGCCTGGAGGGTGAGCACCAGCGGCTTCCCGGGCTCCAGGATGTCGCGGTACTGGTTCAGCCCCTCCTGGAAGACGATCGCCTCGAAATGGCCGGTGCGGTCGGAGAGGGTGACGATGCCGAGCTTGTTGCCGCTCTTGGTGCGGCGCTCGGAGCGGTCGAGCACGGAGGCCGCGACCTTGCCGAAGCCGCCGCCGTTGGCGCGCACCGTGGCGCAGAACTCCGACCAGCTCTGCACGCGCAGCTTCTGGAGGAGGTCGCCGTATTCGTCGAGCGGGTGGCCCGAGAGGAAGAAGCCGATCGCCTCGTATTCGCGCTTCAGCGTGTCGGCCATCGGCCAGCACTCGTGGCCGGGGATGCGCAGGCCGACCGAGGTGGCGGCGACGCCGCCGAACATGTCGTCGATGCCGCTGCCCTCGGCCTCGGCCGCGCCCTGCGCCATCTTCATCATCGGCTCGACGGCGGCCCAGGCGCGGGCGCGGTCCGCCTCGATGCAATCGAGCGCGCCGGCGGCGATCAGGGCTTCGAGGGTGCGCTTGTTGACGTGGCGCGGGTTGAGCCGCCGGGCGAAGCAGGCGAGGTCCTTGAACGGCTCGCTGCCGCGCGCCTCCACGATCGACTCGACGGCGGCGCGGCCGACGCCCTTGATCGCGGCCAGCGCGTAGCCGATGCGGCCCTCGTGCACTTCGAAGGTGACGCCCGAGCTGTTGATCGAGGGCGGCTCGACGACGATCTTCAGGCGCTGCGCGTCCTGGCGGAATTCGGCGAGCTTGTCGGTGACGTCGATGTCGAGGTTCATCGCGGCGGCGAGGAATTCGACGGGGTGGTTCGCCTTGAGGTAGCCGGTCTGGTAGGTCAGCAGGGCGTAGGCCGCCGCGTGGCTCTTGTTGAAGCCGTAATCGGCGAACTTGGCCAGGAGGTCGAAGATCTCGTTGGCCTTGGGCTTCAAGAGCCCGCGCTCGACGCAGCCCTTCACGAAGCGGTCGCGCTGGGCGTCCATCTCCGAGCGGATCTTCTTGCCCATGGCGCGCCGGAGCATGTCGGCCTCGCCCAGCGAGTAGCCGGCCAGGACCTTGGCGATCTCCATCACCTGTTCCTGGTAGACGATGATGCCGAAGGTCTCCTTCAGCACCGGCGCGATCTTTTCGTGCGGGTACCAGGCGGCCTCGTTGCCGGCGTCGCGCCCGAGCTTGCGCTCGCAATAGACCGGGATGTTGGCCATCGGGCCCGGCCGGTAGAGGGCCACCAGCGCGATGATGTCCTCGAAGCGGTCGGCCTGCATCTCGCAAAGAGCCTTGCGCATGCCGGCGGATTCCACCTGGAACACGCCGACCGTCTCGCCGCGCCCCATGGGGATGTAGGTCTTCTCGTCGTCGAGCGGCAGCGAGGCGAGGTCGATCTCGATGCCGCGCTTCTTCAGGAGGTCCGTGCAGCACCTGAGCATCGTCAGGGTCTTGAGACCCAAAAAGTCGAACTTCACGAGGCCGGCCTGCTCGACCCACTTCATGTTGAACTGGGTCACTCGCATGCCCGTCTTCGGGTCGCGGTAGAGCGGGACGAGCTGTTCGAGCGGCCGGTCGCCGATCACTACGCCGGCAGCATGGGTCGAGGCGTGGCGGTGCAGGCCTTCGAGCTTCTTCGAGATGTCCATGAGGCGGGCCACGATGGGCTCCTCCTCGATGGCGCTCTGCAGCTTCGGCTCGCCCTCGATCGCCTGGGACAGCGTCACGGGGTTTGCCGGGTTCTGAGGCACCAGCTTCGTCAGCTTGTCGACCTGCCCGTAGGGCATCTCCAGAACGCGGCCGACGTCGCGCAGCACGCCGCGTGCGAGCAGCGTACCGAAGGTGATGATCTGCGCGACCTGGGCCTCGCCGTAGCGCTCCTGCACGTAGCGGATCACGCGCTCGCGGCCCTCGACGCAGAAGTCGATGTCGAAATCCGGCATCGAGACGCGCTCGGGGTTGAGGAAGCGCTCGAACAGCAGGCCGAAGCGCAGCGGGTCGAGGTCGGTGATGAGCAGCGACCATGCCACCACCGAGCCCGCGCCCGAGCCGCGGCCCGGTCCGACGGGGATGTCGTGGTCCTTGGCCCACTTGATGAAGTCGGAGACGATCAGGAAGTAGCCGGGAAACTTCATACCGGTGATGACGTCGAGCTCGAAGGCGAGCCGCGTGCGGTAATCGTCCTCGGAAAAACCCGGCGCGGTGCCGTGCTGCTTCAGCCGCAGTTCGAGCCCGGCCTCGGCCTGCCGGCGCAGCTCGGTCGGCTCGTCGGCCGCAACCTCCTGCGGCACGGCGTCGGAGGCTTCGGCGACAGCCTCGGCCATGTTCGGCGTTTCGCCAGCGGCCACCCGCGCAAAGTTCGGCAGGATCGGCTTCTGCGTGCGCACGCGGACGGCGCAGCGCATGGCGATCTCGACCGTCGCCGAGAGGGCGTCGGGCAAGTCGGAAAAGAGCGTGCCCATCTCGGCCCGCGTCAGGAAGCCGTGCTGCGGCGTCAGCCGGCGGCGGCGCTCGTCCGAGACGAGTCGGCCTTCGGCGATGGCGAGGAGCGCGTCGTGCGCGTCGTAATCGGCAGCCTTGGAAAAGAACGGCTCATTCGCCGCCACCAGCCCGAGGCCGTTGCGCTCGGCGAGGCCGAGCAGTTCGCGCTCGACCGCGCGCTCGTCGGCAAGGCCGTGGCGCTGCAGCTCGACATAGAGGTTGCTCTCGCCGAAGGCCGCCTTCAGCGCCTCGATCCGGCGCAGTGCCAGTTCCGGCCGGCCGGCCCGCAGCGCCGCGTCCAGGGGGCCGCTGGCGCCGCCGGTCAACGCGATCAACCCGGCGCCGGACTCCTTCAGCGCCGCGGCCGTGACGCGGGGCGGCTCGCCGAGGGGCACGTCGAAATAGGCCCGGCTCGCCAGCCGCAGCAGGTTGCCGTAGCCGGTGGCGTTCTGGGCCAGCAGGACGAGGTTGGCGAGGCCGTGCACGGAGCCCCGCACCTTCGGGTCCGGGTCCTCGAAGCAGACCGTCAGCTGCATCCCCGCGATCGGCTGCAGCCCGGCGCCGGAGGCCTTCTCCGAGAATTCCAGCGCGCCGAACAGGTTGTTGGTGTCGGTGAGCGCGAGCGCCGGCTGCCGGTCGGCGACCGCCGCCTTGACGATGTCGCCGACCTTCAGCGCGCCTTCGAGCAGCGAATAGGAGGAGTGGACGTGGAGGTGGACGAAGCCGACCTCCTTCAGCACGCGCGCCATGGGGGACCTTTGTTGCAGGCCGACACCATCTGCGAGTCGACAGCGGGGGTCGAGGCGCACGGGAACACGAAGCCCGATATCCACCGCCCCTCCCCCTCCCGCATCATGCCGCGGGGCCGATCCCTGCGCGCAACGCCGGCTGCAGGCGTTTGCCTGTGGACGGATCTTCGGGCGAAAGCCTCGCTCAATGGATCGGCGCCAAGGCTACCGCCCAAAGCACCACCGCCCCCGAGAGGAGACCGAAGGCCGCGAATTCGACGAGGTTCGTGAAAAGCGTGTTTCGGATCATGGCTGCGCTCGCTCCGTTCCGCTAGAGCGATCTTTGTTCTTGTTTTGTTCTGTGTAAAGCCTGTGGATGGGGTGTTCGGAGACTGGGGTTAACGGGGTGTGAATTCAGGCGCCGCCGTCATCGCGAGGGAGGCGAAGCGATCGGGGGCCACATATGGAACCGGCACGTAGGCCCGAGATTGCCTTGCCTCCATCTCGCGATGACGGCGGCAGTTCAATCCACCTGCTCGATCAGTCCATCCCGAATGGTCACCCGGCGGTCCATGCGCGCGGCGAGATCCATGTTGTGGGTCGCGATCAGCGCCGCGAGGCCCGACGCGCGCACCAGCGAGAGCAGGATGCCGAAGACGGTGCCGGCGGTCTGCGGGTCGAGGTTGCCTGTGGGCTCGTCGGCCAGCAGCAAGCGCGGGCCGTTGGCGACGGCGCGGGCGATGGCGACGCGCTGCTGCTCGCCGCCCGAGAGCTCGGCCGGGCGGTGCGTCATACGCTCGGCGAGGCCGAGGAAACTCAGGAGTTCGGCGGCCCGCGCGCGCGCGTCGGCCTTGCCGAGGCCGCGGATGAGCTGGGGCATCACCACGTTCTCCTGCGCCGAGAACTCCGGCAGCAGGTGGTGGAACTGGTAGACGAAGCCCATCTCCTCGCGGCGGATCCGGGTGCGCTCGGAATCCGACATCGCAGAGGTCGGCCGGCCGCCGATGAAGACCTCGCCGCCGTCCGGCCGCTCCAGCAGGCCGGCGACGTGCAGCAGCGTCGACTTGCCGGTGCCGGACGGCGCAACGAGCGCAACCAGCTCCCCGGGCCAGATCGCGAGATCGGCACCGCGAAGAATCTCGAGCGCGCCCTTCGCCTGTGTGTAGCGTCGCTCGACGCCCGCGAAGAACAGGGCCGGCACCGGCTGCGTGCCGGCGGGCTTGTCGGTCGTCATCGTCGTCAATCCAGGGTCATCCATAGCGAAGCGCCTGCACCGGATCGAGCCGGGCGGCACGCCAGGAGGGATACAGGGTCGCGGCCAGCGCCAGCGCGATCGAGGTCAGCACGATCGTCGTGACCTCGGTCGTGTTCATCTCGGCCGGGATTTCGGCGAGGAACCGCACGGTCGGGTCCCAGGCGCCGGGAAACAGCGTGCGCTGGATCGGCTTGATATTCAGCGTGAACACCACGCCGAGCACGAGGCCCGCGAGGCTGCCGACGATGCCGATCAGCGCGCCGTTGAGCAGAAACACCCGCATGATGGTGCCCGGCGTCGCGCCCATGGTGCGCAGGATCGCGATGTCGCTCGACTTGTCCTTCACCAGCAGGATCAGGCCGGAGATGATGTTCAGCGTCGCGACGATGACGATGAGGTTGAGAATCAGGAACATCACGTTCCGCTCGACCTCGAGCGCACCGAAGAAGGTCTTGTTGCGCTGGCGCCAGTCGGTGAGCAGCACCGGCCGCTCGGCAGCCATTTCGAGGTCGCTGCGCAGATCGGCGACCGCATCGGCGTTGTCGAGATAGATCTCGATATGGCTGACGTCGCCCTCGCGGTTGAAGAAGGCCTGGGACTCCGTGAGCGGCATGAACACGAAGGTCTGGTCGAACTCGGTCATGCCGATCTCGAACACCGCCTTCACCGTGTAGGATTTCTGGCGCGGCGCGGTGCCGAACGGGGTCGTCGCGCCCTTCGGCGTCGAGAGGGTGATGCTGTCCCCCGATTGCAGACCCAGGGTCTCGGCGAGCCGCGCGCCGACGGCGACGCCGGTACCGTCGTCGAAACCGGCCAGCGTGCCGCTCTTCAGGCTCTTCGAGACGGTGGCGATCTTGTCGAGATCGGCCGCGCGCACGCCGCGCACGAGCACGCCGCTGCCGCCATAGGGCGAGGAGGCGAAGGCCTGACCCTCGACGAGGGGAATGGCGGATTTGACGCCGGCCACCTTCTCCAGGCGGTCGGCGAGGTCGGCATAGTCGGTGAGCGAACGGTCGATCGGCGTGACGAAGACGTGGCCGTTGAGCCCGACGATCTTGGCGAGCAATTCGGAGCGGAAGCCGTTCATCACCGAGAGCACGATGATGAGGTTGGCGACGCCCAAGGCGATACCGAGGACGGAAAACAGTGCGACGACCGACACGCCGCCGCCGCGGCGGCGCGCGCGCAGGTAGCGCATCGCGATCATCCATTCGAAGCCGCAGAACGGCAGCGTGCCGCCCGCCCCGAGCGAACCGGCGAACCGCTTCGCCCGGCCCGCGAGGCCCGTCGCGCTCGCCATCGTCAAACCCGCCACGTGATGATCCGCCTCACACCGGCACTCCTAGACTGCCCGTTCGGGTCCGCCGAAACTTCGCAAGCGCCGATCCAGAACAGACAAAACCTCGCAAGATTAAGGCGTCAGGCCAATTCAAGCTGATCGGAGTGAGCGGCGCCTCGCTTCCCCTTCCGCTTGCGAGGAGGAGTCAAGGGTGGGGGAGGCTCAGGATCGAGCGTAACGGTGCCGTCTGCACCAACCCCAACTCCTCCCCACAAGGGGCAGGAGAGAGCCGTGCCGCCGATCGTAGCGACCCTCAGACCCGCTTCAGCCGCGAGACCAGATCGACCGGCGCGATCAGTTCGCGCTCGCCGGTGGCACGGCGCTTCAGTTCGACCTTGCCGTCGGCGAGGCCCTTCGGCCCGACAATGACCTGCCAGGGCAGACCGATGAGGTCGGCGGTGGCGAATTTGGCGCCGGGGCGGTCGTCGCGGTCATCGTAGAGCAGGCTGATCCCGGCGGCCTGGAGATCGGTCTCGATCCCGGCGCAGGCGGCGTCGACCGCGGCGTCGCCGACCTTGAGGTTGATCAGCGCCACGTCGAAGGGCGCCACCGAATCCGGCCAGATGATGCCGGCCTCGTCATGGCTCGCCTCGATGATCGCAGGCACCAGCCGGCTCGGGCCGATGCCGTAGGAGCCCATATGGACCGGCTGCTCCTTGCCGTCCGGCCCTGTGACGACGGCCTTCATCGGCTCGGAATACTTGGTGCCGAAGTAGAAGATGTGCCCGACCTCGATGCCGCGGGCGGACATCTGGGATTCTTCCGGCACCTCGGCGAAGACGGCCGCGTCGTGCATCTCGTCGGTGGCGGCGTAATGCGAGGTCCAGGCGTCGACGGTGCCCTGCAGGCCGGCGACGTCGTCGAAGTCGACGTTCACCGCCGGGATCTCGAAATCGAGATAGGCGCGATCGCAGAACACCTCGCTCTCGCCGGTCTGGGCCAGGATGATGAACTCGTGGCTGAGGTCGCCGCCGATCGGGCCGGTATCGGCGCGCATCGGGATCGCGCGCAGGCCCATCGCCGCGAAGGTGCGCAGGTAGGCGACGAACATCTTATTGTAGGCGTGCCGGGCGCCGGCCTGGTCGAGATCGAAGGAATAGGCGTCCTTCATCAGGAATTCGCGCGAGCGCATGGTGCCGAAGCGCGGACGCACCTCGTCGCGGAACTTCCAGGAGATCTGGTAGAGGTTTTTTGGGAGATCCTTGTACGACCGCGCGCTTGCGCGAAAAATCTCGGTGACGACTTCCTCGGCGGTGGGGCCGTAGAGGATGTCGCGATCGTGCCGATCCTTGATGCGCAGCATCTCCTTGCCGTAGGCCTCGTAGCGTCCGGATTCACGCCAGAGGTCGGCCGACTGGATCGTCGGCATCAGGATCTCGATGGCACCCGAGCGGTTCTGCTCCTCGCGCACGATGGCGCAGACCCGTTCCAGCACGCGCAGGCCGAGCGGCAGCCAGGCATAGATGCCGGCGGCTTCCTGGCGGATCAGGCCGGCGCGCAGCATCAGCCGGTGGGAAACGATCTGCGCTTCCTTAGGCGTCTCGCGCAGCGTCGGCAGGAAATAACGGGTCAGACGCATCGAAGGCCTTGGCAATGCTTGGTCGCAGCAGCGGGCCTACCCCGATACGCGCGAGCGCACACAACACATTGCGCCCGGAAAAGACAAGCGTTCGCGGTGGATCCGCACCTCGGGCCGAGGGCGGCGGCGCGAGCGAGCAATCCGCCGGACGGTCTGGGAGCATACTGTCGCAGTCTCGGCAAAAAAACGCAGCACAACGCTCCAAGACCGGTGACAAATAGAAATCTTCTTCCTATAAGCAGCGCCGTGATGGTCGCAGCCCTCTAGAGGCAGCGCACGGTCCGAGTCTCGGGAGGAACAAACAGCCGCCACGTCGTCTCAAGAACGTGAGATAATATAGGCTGGTACCGTCTTATCGCTTCAAAGCAAGGCTCAATGCCTTGCTTTTTTATTTGGAGCGGCCCGCCGAAACTTCGCAGGTCCTTGGTCAGACGGCCTGAGCCTCGAGAACTCGTCGTTCATTTGCCCGTGCTTCGCGAAGATTGGCGAAGGCATAGCCGGCAATACAGAGATAGCAGACGACCGGGGCCGCCAGCGCGAGGCTGAGACCGACGGTGTCGGCGAGGTAGCCCGTCACCACCGGCACGACGGCGCCGCCGACGATGGCCACGCAGACGATGCCGGCGCCCTGCGCCGTGCGCTTGCCGAGGCCGTCGATCGCCATGGCGAAGATCGTCGGGAACATGACCGCGTTGGAAAGCCCCACCACGATCAGCGCGACGGCGGCGAGCATCCCGCTCGACAGCCCCGAGATCGTCGCGAGCGCGCCCGAAGCGAGGGCGCAGCAACCGAGCACGAAGCCGGCGCGGACGTAGCGCAGCACGACGCTGCCGACGATGCGGCCGAGGAGAGCCCCGCCCCAGTAGAGGCTCAGGAAATGACCGGCCTCTTCGGCGCTCGCCCCGAGCACGCGCGGCTGCTCCAGATAGCTCACCATCAGCGTGCCGATCGCGACTTCGGCGCCGACATAGAGGAAGAGCGCCAGAGCCCCGAGCGCGAGCTTCGGCCGCTTCAGCAGGTCGAGGCCGAGCCCGTGCGTCTCCGTCCGCGTACCGTTGCGGGCATCCTCCGTGACCCAGGCGCGCACGCTCCAGAAGAAGACCGCGAGAACCCCGAGCCCAGCGGCGATGATCAGGAAAGGCCATTGCAGCACCGCGCCTTCGGCCTGCCGCGCGGCGGCGAGCGCCGCGGGCGCCATCGCACCCGGGTCCTTGATCTCGGAGACGTGCGAGAGGATCGCCCAGGCGCCGACCGCCGGGCCGACGGTGGTCCCGAGGGAGTTGAAGGTCTGCGCCAGCGTCAGCCGGCTCGGCGCCTGCGCGGCCGGACCGAGCTTCGTCACCAGGGGATTCGCCGCGACCTGCAGGATCGCGATCCCCGAGGCCATCACGAACAACGCCAGCAGGAAGACGGGAAACAGCCCCATCCGCGCGGCCGGCGCGAAGGTCAGGCAGCCGCAGGCCATCACGAGGAGCCCAACGACGAGGCCGCGCATGTAGCCGATCCGCCCGACGAGGGCGCCGGCCGGTAGCGAGATCACGGCATAGGCGAAGAAGAAGCAGAACTGCGTCAGCGTCGCCTCGGTGTAGCTCAGCTCGAACAGGCTCTTGAGCTTCGGCGTGACGATGTCGACGAGAACGGTCGCGAAACCCCAGGTGAAGAACAGGGCCAGCATGCAGGGCAGCAGGTACGCGTGGCCGACGCTGCCGGCGCCCCCGTCATCGGCGGGCGGGCTCGAAGCACCCGGCATCATGGCCATGATCGTCTCCCTCGGCGCGGCCGCGCTCTCCCGCGAAGGGGCACAACCGTCGCGTGAAACTGTCGAAGCCGCGACAGATCCTGTCAATCGCCCGCCTCGGGAGGCCAGGCCCGTTCAGCGGGTCCAGGCGATCCCCCGGCGGGCGACACGGGCCGGCACACCCGCCAGGACGCAATCGGTCTCGTCGAAGACCTGCGTGACCACGGAGCGGAACCCGACCACGCACCCGTCCGGCACACCGGCGCCTTTCAGGAGAGCAGCCTCGCCGGCGATCCAGACACCGGTACCGACGACCACCGCGCGCGGCGGGTTCACCCGCTCGCCGCCGGCACGGTCCACGATGACGTGCATGTCGCTCGTCCGGATGTGAACGCCGGCCGCGATCAGGCAATCGTCGCCGATGCCGACGCCGGCATCGGCGGCGATGATCCGGGTCCGCTTGGCGTCGCAGCGGTCGCCGATCTTCACAGTCAGGCCGAAGCCGCGCACCTCGATCCGGCCGGAGAAGCTGACGTCGTCGCCGATCTCGACGCGATTGCCGGCGCCGGCCACCGTGATCACGAGGCCTTTCGTCCGAAATTTGCGGCCGACCTTCACGAGATTGTCGGAGGACGGCCCGTAGAACAGCGTCGTCAGCCGGAGCCATGCAGCTCCCAGGCCCCGCCCCTCGAAGCGGTTGCCCCGGCGCGGGATCAGGGCGGGATGATAGATCCAGCGCGGCCGCCCCGGGCGCGGGAGCCCCGGACGGACAGATGCCACGGGCGTGGGCTCTTCGAGGATTTCGTCGGAATTGCTCATCGCGACAGGCGGCGTCGCCGGAATGTCCAGGGATGCCGGCTGCGCATAACGACCGTTCCGGGCAACGACAAGGCCGGCGGCAGAGGCAGCGTTCGTCACAGCCGCGCGAGCGGAAACACGGTGATCGCGAGAAAGAACGCGAAAGCGGCGGCCACCGTCGTCAGCAGGGCCTTCTCACGCAGCCGCGGCCTGGCGGGCGCGCCCGGATCCTGCCCCGGAACCAGCCGGCCCGGATCGGCCTCGGCCTGGTTACCGAGCGGCAGCACCGCGAACAGGAAGGTCCACCACAGCACGAAGAATAGCGCCAGCGCCCCGAACACCGTCAGCGCGAACCCCTTCACCGCCACCGTGACGATCGCCGCGATGAGGACGACGAGGACCCCGAGGGTCTTCGGGGTCGAGATCGCGATGCTGGCGAAGAGGCGGCGCAACGGGATCAGACCTGCTCCAGCTCGACCAGCGTGCCGAGAAAGTCCTTCGGGTGCAGGAAGATCACCGGCTTGCCGTGCGCGCCGATCTTCGGTTCGCCCGAGCCGAGCACGCGGGCGCCGGCCGCCTTCATCTTGTCGCGGGCTGCGATGATGTCGTCGACCTCGTAGCAGACATGGTGGATGCCGCCGGACGGGTTCTTGTCGACGAAGCCCTGGATGGTCGAATTCTCGCCGAGGGGGGCCATGAGCTCGACCTTCGAGTTCGGCAGTTCCACGAACACGACGGTGACGCCGTGGTCGGGCTGCGGCAGCGGCTCGGTGACTTTGGCGCCGAGCGTGTCGCGATAGATCGCGGTCGCCGCATCGAGATCCTTCACCGCAATGGCGACGTGGTTGAGCCGGCCGATCATCGTGTTGCTCCCTCTCGCATCTTCAAACTCAACGTAGGTCCCCTCTCCCCTCTGCGGGAGAGGGTGGCCCGCGAAGCGGGTCGGGCGAGAGGAACGACGTATTCTGAGAGGTCGCTCCCCTCGCCCGCCCACTCCTTGGGCACCCTCCCCCGCAGAGGGGGGAGGGTTTGGTTCTCAGACCTCCACTACCTGCACGTGGCAGGCCGGCTTCTTGCCCCAGACGTCGTTGAGGGCCGAGCGGATGGCGCGGTCGACGGCGTTCTCGACCGCCTCCGAGTCGCGGCGCTTGCCTGGGGACAGGCCCGAGAGCGTGCGCGAGACCGTCTCGGCCACCGTGTCGATCAGCGCCTCGCCGCCCCGGCCCTTGTTCGGTAGACCCATGATGTCGACGGCGGGCGTGCCCAGCACGGTGCCGCGGTTGTCGATGGCGATGGCCACCGAGACGACGCCGGCCTGGGAGAGCTTACGGCGCTCGGGGATCGCCCGGTCCTTCGCATCGATCAGGACGTTGGCGTCCTTGTAGAGGCGCCCCGCCCGCACGTGCTCGATGATCTCGGGCTTGCCCGGCGCGAGGCGGATCAGCGTGCCGTTGCGGGCCTTCACCACCGTCTCGACGCCCTGGGCGCGGGCGAAGCGGGCATGCTCGTCGAGATGCAGCGCCTCGCCATGGACCGGGATCGCCGCCTTCGGCCGCGTCCAGGCATACATCGCCGCCATCTCGTCGCGGCGCGGATGGCCGGAGACGTGGACCAGTTCGGTCCGGTCGGTGATGATCTCGATACCCATCTCGATCAGGTCGTTGACGATAGCGCCGACGGCCCGCTCGTTGCCAGGAATGGCGCGGGAGGAGAAGATCACGCGGTCCCCGGCGGTGAGCGAGACGGCCGGATGGTCGTCGCGCGAGACGCGGGCCATGGCGGCGCGGTCCTCACCCTGGGAGCCGGTGAGGAGGCAGACCACCTTCTCGCGCGGCAGGTGGTGGTAGGAATCGGCGCTGCGGAAGTCGGGCAGGCCGTCGAGGTAGCCGCACTCGCGGGCGACGTCGATGACCCGGTCCATGGCGCGGCCGACGGCCAGCACCTCGCGGCCGCAGGCCTGCGCGGCCTCGGCGACGGCGCGAATGCGGGCAACGTTCGAGGCGAAGGTCGTCACCGCGACGCGGTGCGGCGCTTCGGCGATCAGGCGCTTGAGCGTCGCCGAAACCTCGGCCTCGCTGTGGCTGCGGCCTTCGCGCATGATGTTGGTCGAGTCGCAGATCAGCGCGACGATGCCCTCGTCGCCCAGCGCCTTGAAGGCCTCGGGCGAGGTGCTGGCGCCGGCTACCGGCGTGTCGTCGAGCTTCCAATCGCCCGTATGCAGCACGAGACCGTGCTCGGTGCGGATGGCGACGGCGTTCGATTCGGGGATCGAGTGGGCCACCGGCACGTACTCGATCTCGAACGGACCGATCTGCAGCCGTTGGCCGATCTTGATCTCCTTCAGTACCACCTTCGGCGCGCCGGGCTCCGAGAGGCGGCGGGTCTCGAGGAGCTGCTTGGCGAAGCGGGTCGCGTAGACCGGCGCCTTCAGCTTCGACCACAGCTCGCTCACGGCACCGATATGGTCCTCGTGCGCGTGCGTGATGAAGATACCGAGCAGATCCTGCTTGCGCTCCTCGATGAAGGTGAGGTCCGGGAACATCAGTTCGATGCCCGGCAGCCCCTCCTCGCCCGCGAACCCCATGCCCAGATCGACCATGATCCATTTGCGGCTCTTCTCGGGACCGATCCCGTAGAGGGCCGCGTTCATGCCGATCTCGCCCACGCCGCCGAGCGGCACGAAGACGAGTTCGTCCTGCCGTGAAGTCATTTTTTTCTTGTGTCCACGTTCAAGCCGCCGTCGCGGCACTTCCGAAGTGCACCTCGCCCGCCGTCACGGTATGCGTCATTCCATCCGGGGCGAGGATCATGAGCCGCCCCCTCTCGTCGATTCCGTCGTGAAGACCGTTGAGCGTCCTGTCGGGCAGGCGCACCGTTACGGGCGCCCCGATCCCGGCGGCGCGCTGTAGCCAGCGCTGCCGGACGCTCGAAAATCCGCGCCCCTTGTTCCAGATCCGGGCCGCTTCCACAAACCGGCACGACAGCGCATCGAGCACGGCCGCAGCGTCCGCGGCGCAGCCCAGCGCAGCAAGGGACGTTGCCGCATACGGCAAACCTTCGGGCGCCGCCAGCACGTTGATGCCGAAGCCGACGACGACGGCACGCCGATCATCCGCCTCGAGCAGGATGCCGGCGAGTTTTTTGCCGTTGGCGAGGACGTCGTTGGGCCATTTCAGGCGGAACGTAGCGTTGGCCTTGCAGGGCGCCTTCCCTCCCCCTTGTGGGGAGGGATCGAGGGTGGGGGTGGTTCCGCTTGGTCCGGCGCAGGCAGGCTCAGCCACCCCCACCTCCAACTCCTCCCCACAGGAGGGAGGAGAGCCCGCGTCCCATCCACTAAAGGCGACATCGTCCAGCGCGTTCACCAGCGCCAGCCCGGCGACAAAGCCCAGTGTCGCGACGTCGTCCGGTGCCACGCCCGCGATCGGAAACAGCAGGCTCGCGGCGAGGTTGCCTTCGGGCGAAACCCAGGCCAAGCCGCGCCGGCCCCTGCCCTCGCTCTGGCGATGGGCCACTACCCAGAGTGGCCCGGCTTCGCCGGCACGCGCCCGCTCCAGCGCCTCGGTGTTGGTCGAGCCGAGCACGTCGTGCGCGTGCAGGCGATAGCCCGCGGCCCGGGCCTCCGGGCTGAGCCGAAACCCCATGTCCTAGAAGAGTGACTTCGCCGCCGCACCCGCCGCCGCCACCAGCGGGGCCGGCGCCAGGAAGAACAGCACGACGACGGCGCTCGACAGGCCGAGCACGATGCGCAACCCCGGAGCCATCGGTTCGTAAGGCGCTTGAGGCTCGTCAAAATACATCACCTTGACGAGGCGCAGGTAGTAGAACGCACCGACCACGCTGGTCACAACGCCGATCACGGCGAGCGTCACGAGGCCCGCCTTGATGGCGGCCGCGAAGACGTAGAACTTCGCGAAGAAGCCGGCGAGCGGCGGGATGCCGGCCAGCGAGAACATCATCGCGGCGAGGCTGAAGGCCAGCCATGGATGCGTGCGCGAGAGGCCCGACAGATCGCCGATCGTCTCGAACATCTGGTTCTTGCGGCGGAGTGCCAGCAGCACCGCGAAGGCGCCGAGGGTCATCGCGAGATAGATGATCATGTAGATCACGACGCCGCGGATGCCCTCCTCCGAGCCGGCCGCGAGGCCGATCAGGGCGTAGCCGACATTGCCGATGGAGGAATAGGCGAGCAGGCGCTTGATGTTCGTCTGGCCAATGGCCGCGAAGGAGCCGAGCGCCATGGAAGCGATGGCGACGAAAACGATAATTTGTTGCCAAATCGCGGTGACGTCGGGGAAGGCGCCGATGAAGACCCGCACTGTCATCGCCATGGCCGCCATCTTCGGGGCCGAGGCGAAGAAGGCCGTCACCGGCGTCGGCGAGCCCTCGTAGACGTCGGGCGTCCACATGTGGAACGGCACGGCGGCGAGCTTGAAGCAGACGCCGGCCGCCACGAAGACGATGCCGAGGACGATGCCGAAGCCGGCCGGCTCGCCGTTCAGTGCCGTGACGATGCCCGGGAACGAGACCGTACCCGTGAAGCCGTAGACCAGCGATGCGCCGTAGAGCAGCATGCCGGAGGAGAGCGCGCCGAGCACGAAGTACTTCAGGCCGGCCTCGGTCGACTTCACGTCGTCGCGGTTGAAGGCGGCGATGACGTAGGCGGCGAGCGACTGCAGTTCGAGGCCGAGATAGAGCGCGATGAGATCGTTGGCCGAGGCCATCACCATCATGCCGATGGTGCAGAGCACGATCAGCACCGGGTACTCGAAGCGGTCGATGCGCTGGCGCTGAAAGTAGTCCCGCGACAGCAGAATGGTCGCGGCCGATCCGATCAGGATCAGCGCCTTCATGATCCGCGAGAAATTGTCCGAGATGAAGGAGCCGGACAGGGTGACGACCTTGCCGTGGCCGGAGACCACCACGAAGAAGGTCAGGATCAGCAGGATCAGCGCGCCGACATTGACGCCCTCGACCGAACGGTCGCCACGGAAGGCGCCGTAGAGGATCAGCACCAGCACGCCGACCGAAAGGATGATCTCCGGCAGCAGCGGGCCGATCGACGGCATCACGGAATGGAGATGGGTGATCATCGCGCTGCGACCTCGGCCTTGCCCGCGACCGCGCGTTCGGCGGCCTGCGTGTTGGAGAGGGCGGTCTTCATGTTGACCATGAGCGCTTCGGTGGAGGGCGCGAAGGTGTCTAGGATCGGCGCGGGGTGCACGCCGTACCAGATCGTCAGCGCGACGAGCGGCGCGATGATGATCTTTTCACGCAGGTCGAGGTCGAGGATGCCCTGAAGGTTCGGCTTCTCGAGCTTCCCGTAGATCACGCGGGCGTAGAGCCAAAGCGCGTAGCCGGCCGAAAGGATGATGCCGAAGACGGAGAAGAAAGCGACCATCGGGTTCGCCTTGAAGGCCCCCATCATCGCCAGAAACTCGCCGACGAAGCCGGACGTGCCGGGCAGGCCGACATTCGCCATGGTGAAGACCATCATCGCGGCGGCGTAGAGCGGCATCCGCTTCACGAGGCCGCCATAGGCGGAAATCTCGCGGGTGTGCATCCGGTCGTAGACCACGCCGACGCAGAGAAAGAGCGCGCCGGAGACGATGCCGTGCGAGATCATCAGGAACAGTGCGCCCTGGATGCCCTGCTCGTTCAGCGTGAACAGGCCGAGCGTCACGAAGCCCATATGGGCGACGGACGAGTAGGCGATCAGCTTCTTGATGTCGGTCTGCATCATCGCGGTGAGCGAGGTGAAGATGATCGCCACCACCGAGAGTGCGAACACGAAGTTCGCGAAATAGGCCGAGGCGTCCGGCAGCATCGGCAGCGAGATCCGGATGAAGCCGTAACCGCCCATCTTAAGCAGGATGCCAGCGAGGATTACTGAGCCTGCGGTGGGCGCCTCGACGTGCGCGTCGGGCAGCCAGGTATGGACCGGCCACATCGGCATCTTCACCGCGAAGGAGGCGAAGAAGGCGAGCCAGAGCCAAGTCTGCATTTCGACCGGGAAACGATGCGTCAGCAGGGTCGGGATATCGGTGGTGCCGGCCTCCCAGTACATCGCCATGATGGCGAGCAGCATCAGCACCGAGCCGAGCAGCGTGTAGAGGAAGAACTTGAAGCTCGCGTAGATGCGCCGCTTGCCGCCCCAGATGCCGATGATGAGAAACATCGGGATCAGGCCGGCTTCAAAGAACAGGTAGAACAGCACCAGGTCGAGGGCCTGGAACACGCCGATCATCGTGGTTTCGAGCACGAGGAAGGCGACGAAATACTCCTTCACCCGCACGTCGATCGAGCGCCACGAGGCGCCGATGCAGAACGGCATCAGGAAGGTGGTCAGCAGGATCAACGGCATCGAGAACCCATCGACGCCGAGCTTGAATTTTATTGTCTCAGCGAGCCACGAATGGGTCTCGACGAGCTGGAAGCTCGGGGACGCGATGTCGAAGCGCGCCCAGGCGGCGAGCGAGAGCAGGAAGGTGACGATGGTCGTGATCAGCGCAGCCCAGCGGGCGTTGCGCTTCACGGCCTCGGTCTCGTCACCGAGCGTCAGGATGAAGGCCGCGCCGCAGAGCGGGACGATGAGCAGGCCGGAGAGGATGCCGAGGCCGAGCATCAGTGCATTCCCCCGGCCGCGCCGGTCAGCATGTACCAGGTGATCAGGCCGGCGACGCCCACCAGCATGACGAAGGCGTAGTGGTAGACGTAGCCGGTCTGGAGACGGACCACGCCTCGGGTGACGTCGACGACGCGCGCCGAGATGCCGTCCGGCCCCATCCCGTCGATGATCCGCCCGTCGCCCTCCTTCCAGAGAAAGAGGCCGAAGTTCTTGGCCGGCCGGACGAAGATGCGGTCGTAGAGTTCGTCGAAGTACCACTTGTTGAGCAGGAAGCGGTATAGGCTCGGCTGCTGCTCGGCGAGGATGTGCGGCAGTTCGGGCCGGCGGATATACATCCAGAAGGCGAGCACGAAGCCGAGAACTAGCATGATGAACGGCGAGGCCGAGACCCAGCCCGGCGCCTCGTGGATCTGGTGCATGATGTGGTTGTCGGGGCCGTGCGCCAGGGAGTGGCCCCAGAACGCGTCCATGCCTTCGCCGATGAAGCGATCCTTGAAGATCACACCGGCGAAGAGCGCGCCGAAGGCCAGCACCGCCAGCGGGATCGTCATCACCAGCGGGCTCTCGTGCGGGGTATGGTCGTGCCCATGGCCGTGATCGCCCGCGTGATCGGGCACCACGTCGCTCTTGTGCGCGGGCTCGACGTTCGAGCCGTGCTCGTCATGCGCCGCGCCCTCGGTGTGGCCGGGCTTGCCGTCGGCATGCGTCGCGTGAGCCACCGCCGGATGGGCGTCGTGATGCGCAGCCGCGCCCCAGCGGGCCGGTCCCTCGAAGGTGAGGAAGAACAGGCGCCAGGAATAGAACGAAGTCATGAAGGCCGCGATTACCGTCGCCAGGAAGGCGAGAACATGTCCGGGGCGGTCCGACATGTAGGCCGCCTCGATGATCGCGTCCTTCGAGTAGTAGCCGGCGGTGTAGGGGAAGCCGATCAGCGCGAGGGTGCCGATCGTCATCATCGCCGTGGTGAAGGGGATGTAGCGGCGCAGGTTGCCCATGTTCCGCATGTCCTGCTCGTGGTGCATCGCGTGGATGACCGAGCCGGCGCCGAGGAACAGCAGCGCCTTGAAGAAGGCGTGCGTGAAGAGATGGAACACGCCGGTGGCGTAGGCGCCGACGCCGAGGCCGACGAACATGTAGCCGAGCTGCGAGCAGGTCGAATAGGCGATGACCCGCTTGATGTCGTTCTGCACCAGCCCGATCGTCGCCGCAAAGAAGGCGGTGATGCCGCCGATGATCGTCACCACCGAGAGTGCTACCGGAGCCAGCTCGAACAGCGGCGACAGGCGCGCCACCATGAACACACCGGCCGTCACCATGGTGGCGGCGTGGATCAGCGCGGAGACCGGCGTCGGGCCTTCCATCGCGTCCGGCAGCCAGGTGTGGAGCAGGAACTGAGCCGACTTGCCCATGGCGCCCATGAACAGCAGCAGGCAGGCAAGCGTCAGGGCGTTCCAGTCGTAGCCAAGGAAGTGGAAGGCGGCGTCCTTGAGCTCAGGGGCCTTGGCGAAGATCGCATCGAACGACACGGAGCCGGTCAGCACGAACACCAAGAAGATGCCCAGCGAGAAGCCAAAATCGCCGACGCGGTTGACGATGAAGGCCTTCATCGCGGCGGCGTTGGCCGAGGGCTTTTCGTACCAGAAGCCGATGAGCAGGTAGCTCGCGAGGCCGACGCCCTCCCAGCCGAAGAACATCTGCACGAGGTTGTCGGCCGTCACCAGCATCAGCATGGCGAAGGTGAAGAGCGACAGGTAGGCGAAGAAGCGCGGCCGGTGCGGATCCTCTTCCATGTAGCCGACGGAGTAGAGGTGCACGAGCGTCGACACGGTGGTGACGACGACGAGCATCACGCAGGTCAGCGTGTCGATCTTGAAGGCCCAGTCGACGTTCAGGTCGCCGGCCGAGAACCACTGCGCCACCTGTACGCGCTCGGCATGGCCGCCCTCGCCGGTGACGATGAAGAACGCCCCCCAGGCGATCAGGCAGGCGAAGGCGAGGCAGCTCGTCGTCACGTACTCGCTGACCCGCGCGCCGATGAGGCGGCCGAACAGGCCGGCGATCAGGGCGCCGATCAGGGGAAGGAAGACGATGGCGTGATACATGGTTCTGTGCGGCCTCGCAGCAGGCGGACGAAGGGGTGGCCGGGACCGGTCAGCCCTTCATCATGCTCACGTCCTCGACGGCGATGGAGCCGCGGTTGCGGAAGAACACCACCAGGATGGCGAGCCCGATCGCGGCCTCCGCCGCGGCGACGGTCAGCACGAACAGGGCGAAGACCTGTCCCGTGATGTCGTCGAGATGGGTCGAGAACGCCACGAGGTTGATGTTCACGGCGAGCAGGATCAGCTCGATCGACATCAGGATCACGATGACGTTCTTGCGGTTGATGAAGATGCCGAGCACGCCGAGCGTGAACAGGATCGCGGCGACCGTGAGGTAGTGGCTGAGACCGATCATGGCGCTTAGACCTCCACGCCCTGGCGGGAGGGCACCTTGCGGTTCTCGACCGCCATCGCTTGCGTCCGCGCGTTCTGGACGGAGATGTTCTGGCGCTTGACGCCGGGACGGTCGCGCAAGGTCAGCACGATGGCGCCGATCATCGCGACGAGCAGCACCAAGCCGGCGATCTGGAAGAAGTAGGCGTAGTCCGTGTAGAGCACGCGGCCGAGCGCCTGGGTGTTGGTGAGCCCCTCGCTGGCGGCGGTCGAGCCGATCGGCGTGCGCACGATGCCGGGGTCTATCGTCCAGGAGCCGACGACGAGGATCAGCTCGATCGCGAAGATAGCGCCGATCAGGCCGCCGATGGGGAGATATTGCTGGAAGCCCTGGCGAAGCGCGGCGAAGTCCACGTCGAGCATCATCACGACGAACAGGAACAGCACCGCCACCGCGCCGACATAGACGACCACGAGGATCATCGCGAGGAACTCGGCCCCCATTAGAACGAACAGACCTGCGGCGTTCACGAAGGCCAGGATCAGGAAGAGCACCGAGGTGACGGGGTTACGGGCGGCGATCACCATGAATCCACTGGCGATGGCGAAGCCCGCGAACAGGTAGAAGAAGGCGGCGGCTGCGGTCATGCGGTGATCAGCATCAGCCGCTGGATCAGCGGCTCCTTCTGCCTCGGGGCCAGGGGCCGGCGGGAAGCCGGCCGTCTATAGAACTCGCTCCTGCAGCGCACAACAGCGCGCCGCTCCGCGTCAGCGATACGGCGCGTCCGCCGCGAGGTTCTTCGCGATCTCGCGCTCCCAGCGATCGCCGTTCAGGAGCAGCTTGTCCTTGTCGTAGAGAAGCTCTTCGCGGGTCTCGACGGAGAATTCGAGGTTCGGCCCCTCGACGATGGCGTCCACCGGGCAGGCCTCCTGGCACATGCCGCAATAGATGCACTTCACCATGTCGATGTCGTAACGGGTCGTGCGGCGCGTGCCGTCGTTGCGGCGCGGGCCGGCCTCGATGGTGATGGCCTGGGCCGGGCAGATCGCCTCGCAGAGCTTGCAGGCGATGCAGCGCTCCTCGCCGTTGGGATAACGGCGCAGGGCATGCTCCCCGCGGAAGCGCGGGCCGCGATGCCCCATCTCGAAGGGATAGTTGATCGTGGCCTTCGGCTTGAGGAAATACTTCATGCCGAGGATCAGCCCCGACACGAACTCCTTGAGCAGCAGGCTCTGGGCGACCTGATCGAGCTTCACGGCGCGATCCTTCTCATGCGCCCGGCGCGAGGCCGGCGAGTTTCAGGACGAACGCGACGACGACGACCGACACGAGCGAGAGCGGAAGGAAGACCTTCCAGCCGAGCCGCATGAGCTGGTCGTAGCGGTAGCGGGGCACGATGGATTTCACCATCGCGATCATGAAGAACAGGAAGCTCGCCTTCAGCGCGAACCAGATCAGCCCCGGCACCCAGGTGAAGGGCGCGAACGGGATCGGCGAGAGCCAGCCGCCGAGGAACAGCACGGTTCCGAGCGCGCACATGGTCATGATCGCCACGTACTCGCCGAGCATGAACAGCAGGTACGGCGTCGAGGAATACTCGACCATGTACCCGGCCACGAGCTCCGATTCGGCCTCGGGCAAATCGAAGGGCGGGCGGTTCGTCTCGGCCAGCGCCGAGATGAAGAACACGATGAACATCGGGAACAGCCAGAGCCAGTACCAGCCCAGGATGCCGTAGGCCGTGTCCTGCGCCATCACGATGCGCGAGAGGTTCAGCGAGCCGGCGCAGAGCAGCACGCAGATGATCACGAAGCCGAGCGAGACCTCGTAGGAGATCATTTGCGCCGCCGAGCGCAGGGCACCAAGGAAGGCGTATTTCGAGTTCGAAGCCCAGCCGCCCATGATGACGCCGTAGACGCCCAAACTGGAAATCGCGAAAATGTAGGTGATGCCGACATTGATGTCGGCGATGGCCCAGCCGTCGGCCAGCGGGATCACCGCCCAGCTCGCCAGCGCCAAAGTGGCGAACACCATCGGCGCCAGCAGGAAGATCGCCTTGTTGGCGCCGGCCGGGATCACCGGCTCCTTCAGCACGAACTTCAGCAGGTCGGCGAAGGACTGGAACAGCCCGAACGGCCCGACGACGTTCGGGCCGCGCCGCAGCTGCACCGCCGCCCAGATCTTGCGATCGGCCAGCAGCGCGTAGGCGATGAACACGAGCAGGCACGAAAGCAGCACGAAGCTCTTCAGCACGAGCAGTAGGACGGTGCCCAGGATCTCAAGGCCGGTCATGGGATCCTCACTCGGCCGCCTGGAGCACACGCCCGTGGGCGACGCTCGAACATTCCGCCATCACGCGCGAGGCGCGGGCGATCGGGTTCGTCATGAAGAAGTCGGCGACGGCCGGGGCGAAGGCGTCCTTCGACAGGCTGCCGCCGAGACCCGCCAGCGTATCGACGGTCGCGGCAACGTCGCTCGCCTCCACCGCGTCGATCCCCGCGAGATGCGGATGCTCCGCGTAGAGCCCACGCCGCAGGCTCCCAAGCGAATCGTAGGGCAGCGTGTAGCCGAGCACGTCGGAGAGTGCCCGCAGGATCGCCCAATCCTCGCGGGCATCGCCCGGCGGGAAGCCGGCGCGGTTGGTCATCTGCACGCGGCCCTCCGTGTTCACGAAGGTCGCCGACTTCTCGGTATAGGCCGCGCCCGGCAGGATCACGTCGGCGCGCATGGCGCCACGATCCCCGTGGGTGCCCTGGTAGACCACGAAGGCGCCGGCTCCGATCTCGATCTCGTCCGCGCCGAGGTTGAAGAGCACGTCGAGGGCGCCCGGCGCGATCATGCCGGCCACGTCGAGACCGCCCTCCCCCGGCACGAAGCCGAGATCCAGCGCACCGACCCGGGCCGCGGCCGAATGCAGCACGGCGAAACCGTTCCAATCGGCAGTCACCGCGCCGATGGTCTTCGCCAGTGAAGCCGCCGCCGACAAGACGGCCGCACCGTCCGCACGCGAGAGCGCGGCGCTGCCGACGATCACCAGCGGCCGCTCGGCGTTGGCCAGCGTCTCTGAGAAGCTGTGGTTTCCGGCGGCCAACTCGGACAGCGTGTCCGTACCGGCGCCGAGATAGACGTGCGGATAGGTCAGGTCGGCATCTTCGCCGATCAGCCCGACCGCGAGGGGCGCCATGCGCCAGCGCTTGCGGATGCGGACGTTCAGCAGCGAGGCTTCAAGCCGTGGATTCGTACCGATCAGCAGGATTGCGTCGGCCTGCTCGATGCCGGGAATCGTCGCGCTCAGCGTGTAAGCCGCGCGGCCCCAACTCGGATCAATCTTCTCACCAGCTTGCCGGCAATCGATGTTCGCCGTGCCGAGCGACCCCATCAGCTGCTTGAGCGCGAACATCTCCTCGACACCGGCGAGATCGCCCGCGAGTGCACCGATCCGCTTCGGATCGGCGGCCTTCACCTTTGCGGCAATCGCCGAAAAGGCCTCGCCCCATGAGGCCGGACGCAGGCGGCCGTTCTCGCGCAGGAACGGCCGGTCGAGGCGCTGTAGGCGCAGGCCGTCGACCACCTGCCGGGTCTTGTCGGAGATCCACTCCTCGTTGATGTCCTCGTTGACGCGCGGCCCGATCTGCATGACCTCGCGGCCGCGCGCATCCACCCGGATCGCCGAACCGACGGCATCCATCACGTCGATGGAATCGGTCTTCGACAGCTCCCACGGTCGGAAATCGTAGCTCTGGGGCTTCGGCACCAGCGCGCCGACCGGGCAGAGGTCGGCGACGTTGCCCTGCAGCTCCGAGCCCATAGCGTTCTCGAGATAGCTCGTGATCTCCATGTCCTCGCCGCGGCCGATCGCGCCGAGATCCGGCACGCCGGCCACCTCCGCCAGGAAGCGCACGCAGCGAGTGCAGTGGATGCAGCGGTTCATCGCCGTGCGCACCAACGGGCCGATATACTTCTCCTCGACCGCGCGCTTGTTCTCCTTGTAGCGCGTCGAGTCGACGCCGTAGGCCATGGCCTGATCCTGCAGGTCGCAATGGCCACCCTGGTCGCAGATCGGGCAATCGAGCGGGTGGTTGATGAGGAGGAACTCCATCACCCCCTCGCGGGCCTTCTTCGTAATGCCCGACCGCGTGAGGACTTCGGGCGGCTCGCCGTTCGGCCCCGGGCGGCAATCCTTCACCGCGTAGGCGCAGGAGGCCACGGGCTTCGGCGCGCCCTTCAGCTCGACGAGGCACATCCGGCAATTGCCGGCAATCGACAGCCGCTCGTGGAAGCAGAAGCGCGGGATTTCCGCGCCCGCGATCTCGCAGGCCTGCAGCAGGGTGTAATCGGCCGGAACATCGACCTCGATGCCGTCGACGAGGAGTTTGGTCATCGGCTCATCTCAGGAATTCGCGCTGCCATCGCCACTCACTCCGCTGCCATCGGAACGGCCTCGGAATGCGGGTTGCGGCTGTACTGGTCGATGCGTTTCTCGATCTCGGGACGGAAATGCCGGATCAGGCCCTGCACCGGCCATGCCGCAGCATCGCCCAACGCGCAGATCGTATGCCCCTCGATCTGCTTGGTGACCTCCAGCAACATGTCGATCTCACGCTTCTGCGCCCGGCCATGGGCCATGCGGTTGAGCACGCGCCACATCCAGCCGGTGCCCTCGCGGCAGGGCGTGCACTGGCCGCAGGATTCATGCTTGTAGAAGTACGAGATGCGGGCGATGGCCGAGACAATGTCGGTGGACTTGTCGAGCACGATCACCGCCGCCGTGCCGAGGCCCGAGCCGAGGTTCTTGAGTGTGTCGAAGTCCATCTTGGCGTCGATGATCTGATCGGCCGGCACCAGCGGCACCGAGGAGCCGCCGGGGATGGAACACAGGAGATTGTCCCAGCCGCCGCGCATGCCGCCGCAATGCTTGTCGATCAGCTCGCGGAAGGTGATGCCCATCACCTCCTCGACGTTGCAGGGCTTGTTGACGTGTCCGGATACGCAGAACAGCTTCGTGCCGGTGTTGTTCTTGCCCCCAAGCCCGGCGAACCACGCGCCACCGCGACGCAGGATCGTGCCGGCTACCGCGATCGACTCGACGTTGTTCACCGTCGTGGGGCAGCCGTAGAGGCCCATATTGGCCGGGAACGGCGGCTTCAGCCGCGGCATACCCTTCTTGCCCTCGAGGCTCTCCAGAAGCGCCGTCTCCTCGCCGCAGATATAGGCGCCGGCACCGTGGTGGACGTAGATGTCGAACGGATAGCCGTGGACGTTGTCCTTGCCGACGAGCTTCGCGGCATAGGCCTCGTCGACCGCGCGCTGCAGCGCATGCTTCTCGGCGACGTACTCGCCACGGATGTAGATATAGCAGGCATGCGCGGCCATCGCGAAGGAGGCGATCAGGCAGCCCTCGATCAGGAGATGCGGATCGTGCCGCATGATCTCCCGGTCCTTGCAGGTGCCCGGCTCCGATTCGTCGGCGTTGACGACGAGGTAGTGCGGGCGCCCGTCGGACTTCTTGGGCATGAACGACCACTTCAGGCCGGTCGGGAAGCCCGCGCCGCCGCGGCCGCGCAGGCCTGAGCCCTTCATCTCATCGATGACCCAGTCGCGACCCATGTGGAGCAGGAACTTGGTGCCGTCCCACGCGCCGCGCTTCTTCGCCGCGTCGAGATCGGGCGAATGCAGGCCGTAGAGGTTGGTGAAGATGCGATCCTGATCGGAGAGCATTGCGCGCCTCAGCCCTTCTTCTCGGCGAGTGCACCCGCCTGACCGACCCAGTTCTCGCGGTCGATCCGGCCCGGGAAGGCGAGGTAGGCGCCGATCCAAGCGATTTCTTCGGTCGTCCAGCCAGCGACCTGATCGATGTGCCAGATGCCGAGGTCGTTCAACCGGCGCTGGTTGACCGGACCTATACCCTTGATCAACGTGAGGTCGTCCGGCCGATCGTCGCGTGCGGCAGAGAGCCCTTCGGGACGCGTACCTGCGGCGTCTGCGCGCTTTTCCGGGTCCTGCTCCTCGGGCACCGCATCGTCCGCGCCGGACGCGACCGGTTGCTGCGGCGGCTCGGTGCGCAAAGCCAGATCATCCTCGACCGCCTTCTCGTCCTCGGCGATCCGCTCGGAGGCATTCGCGGGCTTCGGCGCGCCGACCTGATCGGCGACCTGCGGTACCTCCGACGATGTCTCGGACTCGCTGGCCTTGGCCGTCTCCTCCGGCTTGATCGGCTCCTTGCCGTCGGTGGCACGCTGGGTCGGAGAATCGGTCGCCGGGCTATCGGCGGCGCGGCCGGATTGTGGGTGAGCGGGCTCGGCCTCGGTCTTGGCGCGGCTCTCGGTCGAGGCGGCCTCGTCCTTCTTGACCGCCGTGTCGTCCTGATCTTCGCCGTCGCGCGTTTGCTCGAAGCGCTTGCGCCAGGCGCCGACGCGCGAGCCGTCGAACAGTGTGGGATCGGTGAGCGTGTCCACCGCGTCCTTCGGCTCGGAGGAGGTGCGGCCCGTCTGCGAGCCGATCTTGACGGGGCGCCCTGCGGCGAGGTCGTCGAGGAGCGTGTTCAGGCTCTCGGGCGTCAGGTCCTCGTAATAGTCCTGATTGATCTGGACCATCGGCGCGTTGCAGCAGGCGCCGAGGCACTCGACTTCGAGCCAGGAGAAATTGCCGTCCGCCGAGACGTGACCGGCGGGACCGAGGCGCTCCTGCAGGGAGGCTTTGAGTTCGCGAGCGCCGCAGGCATCGCACGGCACGGTGCCGCAGAGCTGGATCCAGAACCGCCCCACCGGCTCCAGCGCGAACATCGTGTAGAAGGTCGCGACTTCGAGCACGCGGATATGCGGCATGCCGAGCTGGTCGGCGACCGCCTCGATCGCCTTCTGCGGCAGCCAGCCGCCGTTCTGCTCCTGCGCCTTCCACAGCAGCGGGATCACGGCCGAAGCCTGCCGGCCTTCGGGATATTTTTCGATCTGGCCCTGCGCCCAGGCCGCGTTCTCATCGGAGAACGCGAAATCCCGGGGCTGCTCGGAGGCGGGCGCTAGCCTACGGTTCGCCATTGTCTTCCGGCTATCCTCTCAGCGGTCCACTTCGCCGAACACGATATCGAGCGTGCCGAGCACGCAGGACACGTCGGCGAGCAAGTGGCCGCGGCACATCCAATCCATGGCCTGCAGGTGGGCAAAGCCCGGCGCGCGGATCTTGCAGCGGTAGGGCTTGTTCGTGCCGTCCGAGACCAGATAGACGCCGAACTCGCCCTTGGGCGCCTCGACGGCGGCGTAGACCTCGCCGGCCGGCACGTGGAAGCCCTCGGTGTAGAGCTTGAAGTGGTGGATGAGCGCTTCCATCGAGCGCTTCATCTCGCGGCGCGGCGGCGGGGCGAACTTTCCGTCGAGGGAGGCGATCGGCCCCTGGCCGGCGGGCTCGCGCAGTTTCGTCACGCACTGCTTCATGATCTTCACCGATTCCCGCATCTCCTCCATGCGGATGACCTGACGGTCGTAGGTGTCGCCGTTCTTCCCCACGGGGATGTCGAATTCCATCTCCTCGTAGCACTCGTAGGGCTGCGACTTGCGCAGATCCCAGGGGATGCCGGAGCCGCGCACCATCACACCGGAGAAGCCCCAGGCCATGGCCTCGTCCTGGGTGACGATGCCGATGTCGACGTTGCGCTGCTTGAAGATACGGTTCGACATGACGAGGTCGTCGAGATCCTGAACGACCTTCAGGAACGGGTCGCAGAAGGCCTCGATGTCGTCGATCAGTGCCGGCGGCAGGTCCTGATGGACGCCGCCGGGCCGGAAGTAGTTGGCGTGCAGACGAGCGCCGGAGGCGCGCTCGTAGAAGATCATCAGCTTCTCGCGTTCCTCGAAACCCCAGAGCGGGGGCGTGAGTGCGCCGACGTCCATCGCCTGCGTGGTGACGTTGAGGAGGTGCGAGAGCAGCCGGCCGATCTCGCAGAACAGCACGCGGATCAGCTGAGCCCGGCGCGGCACGGTGATGCCGGCGAGCTTCTCGATCGCCATGCAGAAGGCGTGCTCCTGGTTCATCGGCGAGACGTAGTCGAGCCGGTCGAAATAGGGCGTCGCCTGCAGGTAGGTCTTGTGCTCGATCAGCTTCTCGGTGCCGCGATGCAGCAGACCGATATGCGGATCGACGCGCTCTACGACCTCGCCGTCGAGTTCGAGCACGAGGCGCAGCACACCGTGCGCCGCCGGATGCTGCGGACCGAAGTTGATCGCGAAGTTGCGAATGTTGTGTTCGGTCATCCGGTCAGCCCGCGATGTCGGGAAATTCGGCATAGACTTCCGCAGAGGTCTTCTTCTGCGTCGGGTTCGCGAAGGCGTAGTTCCCCGGCTTGTGATCGACGAAGATCTCGCTGGCGAAGCGGAAGCGATCGGGCCTGTCGAACGCCTGGGCCGACACCGTCAGCAGGCTGCCGTCGCGCATCCGCCAAAACAGCGAGGTACCGCAGGTCTTGCAGAAGCCGCGCTCGGCGTGACCCGACGACCCGTAGATACCCAGCGCACCCTCGTCCCCGATGGTCATGTCGGGCTCGCATTCCACCGTCATCCAGGCCCCACCCGACCAGCGCCGGCACGACTCGCAATGGCAGACATCCATCGTGTCGTGCTTCGGCTGCGCCGTGAAGCGCACCGCTCCACACAGACAACGTCCTGGCAGGGGCTCGGCATCCGGCATGGCGTCACCTCACTTCGAGGTCTTCTCGTCGCCGGGCAGCACGTAGTCCGTGCCTTCCCAGGGCGAGAGGAAGTCGAAGTTGCGAAACTCCTGCACCAGTTTTACCGGCTCGTAGACCACGCGCGCCTCGTCCTGGTCGTAACGGACCTCGACGAAGCCGGTCAGCGGGAAGTCCTTGCGCAGCGGATGCCCCTCGAAGCCGTAATCGGTCAGCAGCCGGCGCAGGTCCGGATGGCCCGAGAACAGGATGCCGTAGAGATCGTAGGTCTCGCGCTCGAACCAGTTGGCTGCGGGAAACACCGAGATCACCGAGGGCACCGGCGTGGTCTCGTCGGTCAGCACCTTCAGGCGGATGCGGGCGTTATGGCGCAGGCTGAGCAGGTGATAGACCACGTCGAAGCGCTTGGCGCGTTCCGGATAGTCCGCGCCGCAGATGTCGATGAAGCAGCGGAAGGCGCAGGCCGGGTCGTCGCGCAGGTAGGTCAGCGCGTAGACGATGTCGGAGGCCTGCACGGTCAGTGTGAGCTCCCCGTAAGCGATCTTCGTCTCGGTGATAGCCGGACCGAGAGCGCCAGTGACGCGCTCGGCCAGGGCCGTCAGCGAGTCGGCGCCCTGTGCGACCGCGATGTTCGCGCGCAGCGTGATACCGTTGGTGGTGATGGCCTCGCCCATGCCGCTCACCGCTCGATCGTACCGAGACGGCGAATCTTCTTCTGGAGCAGAAGAACGCCGTACAGCAGCGCCTCGGCCGTGGGCGGACAGCCCGGCACGTAGATATCGACGGGCACCACCCGGTCGCAGCCGCGCACCACCGAGTAGGAATAGTGATAATAGCCGCCGCCGTTAGCGCAGGAGCCCATGGAGATGACGTAGCGCGGCTCCGGCATCTGGTCGTAGACCTTGCGAAGCGCGGGAGCCATCTTGTTGGTCAGCGTACCGGCGACGATCATCACGTCGGACTGACGGGGCGAGCCGCGCGGCGCGAAGCCGAAGCGCTCGCAATCGTAGCGCGGCATCGACATCTGCATCATCTCGACGGCGCAGCAGGCGAGCCCGAAGGTCATCCACATCAGCGAGCCGGTGCGGGCCCAGTTGATGAGCTCGTCGGCGCTGGTGACGAGGAAGCCGCGATCGGCCAACTCGTCGTTGATCGACAGGAAGGTAGCGTCGTTCGCGCCGACCGGCCGGCCGGTATTGGGATCGATGATCCCTTTCGGCGCCGGCGCGACCTGCGGGACGCGATCGAAGGTGGGGGTCAGGGCCATCAGTGCCTCTGAGCGTGGTGAGGGGGCAACGGAGCGCTCAATCCCATTCGAGAGCTCCCTTGCGCCATTCGTAGACGAAGCCGACGGTGAGGACGCCGAGGAAGATCATCATCGACCAGAACCCGAACCAGCCGAGTTCCCCGAACGTGATCGCCCAAGGAAACAGGAAGGCGACCTCGAGGTCGAAGATGATGAACAGGATAGCGACGAGATAGAAGCGCACGTCGAACTTCATGCGCGCGTCGTCGAACGCGTTGAAGCCGCACTCGTAGGCCGAAAGCTTTTCCGGGTCCGGGCTCGAATAGGCCACCAGGAACGGGGCCACCAGGAGCGCAGCGGCAATGAACAGCGAGACGCCGATGAAGACGATGAGCGGCAGATAGTCCGCCAACAGGCCCGTCATGCGACACCTCCGCGTTCCGGTGGATACCGACAGGCTCACTATCGCACGAGAGCCGCGCCTGGAATTGATCCAATGCCAGTGTGAGCACGGCGGAGGCTTAGACGAGCCCCCCCGGTGAAACAAGGGCGTTGCGCGTCGCACAAACGTCGGCGACAGCCTCGTAGATGGCGCATTTCCACACCGGTTCACTATGGCCGATCCGCACAGATGCGGCGCTCCTCTTCACCCGCAACGGGCCGGCAGCAGTGGCGAGCGAAGGGTCCGGCAAAAAAGCAGGACGGCAGGATGCCTGAGCGGCTTGACAGCAACGGCCACCCGCCCCTAAACCCCGGCCGTCGCCGAGCGGAACACGCACCGGCGGCCAGTACGCGGGCGTAGCTCAGTTGGTTAGAGTGCCGGCCTGTCACGCCGGAGGTCGCGGGTTCGAGTCCCGTCGCCCGCGCCAGAGTGTTTTCCAGTCCTCAGCACCGATCGACAGTCATCGTACTCCTGTTGGGGTCGACGTCCGACTGGTTGCGCCCAATCTCCTTTCCTTGCGCGAATGCCGGTGCCGGCTTGCAGAACCGTCTCGCGCCGGAAGCTGAGGTGCGCGGATGAGCGGTGTTTTTTTCCTCTATTTCACGGCTTGCGTGTCGAGCGCCCCCGACACCTGCGAGACACAGCGCCTGCCGCTGGAGGTCGCCGACGCTGAAAGCTGCCTCGTCGTCGCCCAGCCAAATCTGGCACGCTGGGTCGAGGGTCATCCCACCTATCGGATCACGGCCTGGCGCTGCGGCTCGCCGCCGCGTGGGTCAGGCACGCGCATCTGAAAGCGTGACTGGGCTGTCACACCCGGCATCGCATGAGGATGGGCGCCGGCTACTCGCCCCGCTTTCGCCTCACCGTCCGAGAAGAGCCTGCGCACCGATCTCATTCGATACGTGCCAGCCAACATGTCGATAACCTACATCGCCCGCTCGCTCGCCGCCGCGACGGCGCTCGCCACCCTGGCACTCGGGGGCTGCGGCACGGGTACGCCGATTCTCGACGGCGTCGGCCCGACGAGCACCGTCATCCTCGACGAGCAGGCGGCGGCCGGCGCGATCTCGCGCTACCGGGCTCAGCATGGGCTCGGGCCGGTCGCGATCGATTCTCGACTGATCCAGGCAGCCTCCTACGAAGCGGGGGCCAACGCCAAGGCCGGACAGCTCAGCCACGACCACGGCGGCAGCTTCGAGACCCGGATGGCGAGCGCCGGGTTCGGCCGGAAATACACGGCCGAAAATCTCAGTGCGGGCTCCGAGACCTTCGATCAGGTCCTCGGACGCTGGAAGGCCTCGCCCGCTCACAACAGCAACATGCTGATGCCGCAGGCACGGCGGATCGGCATCGCCCGGGTCGACGCGCCGGGCAGCCGGTACAAGCGCTACTGGGCGCTGGTGCTCGCGGGCGACTGACCCGGGACCGATGGGCGCCGACCGAGCCGAATACGAAAAGGCCCGCCGCATTCCCTGCGGCGGGCCTTTTCGCGGTGACTGCAGCTGCAGGATCAGACCGTCAGCGGGCCGGGGATCGCTTCCTCGGCCTTGATCAGCAGGCGCTGCTCGTGACGCTTCATGAACAGCCACAGCGCGAGGCCGCCGAAGATCACGAAAGCGAGGAGCGCCAGGCCGACAGGACCGACGATGTGCTCGATCGAGCGTCCGCAGGTGAAGGCCCCGAAGCCCATGATCGCGGCCCAGGCGACGCCGCCGAGGCCGTTGAAGATCATGAAGCGGCGCGCATCGAGCTTGTTCACCCCAGCCAATACGGCCGCATAGGCGCGCAGCATCGCGGTGAAGCGGCCGAAGAACACGATCTTTCCGCCGTGCTCGCGAAAAAGGTATTGGCCGAGCTTGAGCCGGCCGTGGTCGAGGGCGATGAGATGGCCGTGCTTCAAAAGCAGCGGCATGCCCCAGCGCCGGCCGACCCAGTAGCCGAGGTTGTCGCCGAGGATCGCGGCGGCGGCGGCGGCGGCCACGATGACGAAGATGCTGAGGTTGCCGGTGCTGCCGGCATAGACGGCGGAGGAGATCAGGATGGTCTCGCCCGGCAGCGGCACGCCGGCGCTCTCGAGCATGATCACGACGAAGATCGCGAGATAGCCGTAGGAGGCGATGAGCTCCGTGACCGGCAACTCGTTGAGGAAGGACATGCCAGACAACTCTGCGGTTTCGATGCCCTTAGTCTCCGGATGAACATGGCCGTTCCGGGGCGTCGATGGGGCGCCATCCGGCACACGTCTTGATGGTGCCGTCGCATGGCAACCACCTTCGGTGTACAACCGGCTCCGCCTGCCCGGCGACCCTTTGCGGCTCCTCCTCGCGGCTCAGTTGGCAGCGATGGCCTCGACCGGCGCATCCACGGATTCGATCGCGCTGAACGCGCGGGGGCCATCCTCGCGGGGAGGCGACGTGAGCACGACCGGCGGAAACAGCTCGGCGATGGCCTCGGCAACCCCATGGAGCACGGGATTGGAGCGCGGGCCGAGATCCGGCGGAAGGAGGTGAAGGGTATCGATCATCGTCATGGGGGCTCTCAGGAGCGTACGCTTACGCTTACCTGCCCATGGACAAGTCGCGGCGTGCGCGCGGGTTGCATCGCGGCGCGGCGGGACGTGCGTGAGAGCACGGTTTTCTGCGCTATGCTGAGAAGCCGAAGACATCGAACCGGAGCCCGGCACGGAACGTTGTCGGTAATTCAGAGGAGGCGCACATGGCTCCCAATGCCCATCCCATCGATACTGACGGCGATGTAAGCAGCATCAAGCTGCTTGGCCTCGCCATCTTAGGCGGCCTGCTGACGATCGGGGCCTATTGGATCCTTGGCAGTTAGGCCGAGGCAGCGGTTTCCGCTGCCGCCTCGAACTCCGCTTTTCGCGCCACGAGACGCGCCGCGGCCTCGGCATCGCCACCCCAGACACTCGTCTGGAAGGTCTCGTCGACATGGCCGGCGGCCCATCCTTCCTGCGGCGTCAGGCGGCCATGGAGGACGGCGAGGGCGATCAGCAGAGACCCGGTGAGCGTGGTCATCGTGTGCAGCGCGGCCAGACGGAATGGGCTGTCGACCTTACCGATCTCGCGGCGCAGAGCCGCGACCGTGTCCTCCGGCTGCTCGACGTGCATCACGCCCTCCGAGAGGATCAGGCGCACGCCGAACGCCTCGTAGGCCCAGGCGATGATCGGATCCCAGGTCTCGCCCTGTGCTGCAACCAGCCGCGGCGGATCGCCGGCCCGGTAGGCGACGAGATCCGTGCCGGCATAGGCGCCGAGATCGTCGGCCACCGCCTCCCGGCGATCGGCCACGCCGTCGATGGCCGAGTTGGCGAGCCGGGTGAGCGGCATCTTCGATGGATCGATCACCCCAACCTGCGCCTGCCACTCCTCCGCGACGCGCTCGGCGAGAGCACGCGTCGGAAGCACCAGAAAGTGCCGCGCCGGGGTGCGGGCCGGTCGTCCGTCGAGCGTCAGGCGGTATCCGCCCTCGGCCTCGTCGAAAGCCGCCTGCTCGTAGAAGCGCTTCGGCAGGACGGGCTTGCCGTGACCGCGGGCGGCGGCGCGCGGATCGGGCCGCGGCGTCTCGCCCGGCTCGCCGAGCCAGTCGCGGGTGACATCGTCGGCCTTGGGTTCGGCGGCGTTCTTCGGCTCGGTCATGGCTGGCCCTTAGAGCGCTTTCCGACCAAGTGGATACCGGTTGGTCGAAAGAAAGCGCGGCAAAACAAAACCTTAGAGACGCCGAGCCGATGCAGTCGGATCGGATACGGCTCTAGGCGATCTCGACGCTCGGCACCAAGCCTTCAGCGCGTGCCGATCTGGTCGGCGACGGTGCGTGCGGACTCATCGAGCGGCCGCGCGAACAGGTCGGACAGGGTGTCGGCGCTCTCGACCACGGTGACGGCGCCCGCGCCGAACAGGGCGCCGGGCGGGTGGTAGCCCCAGCCGACGCCAATCGCCGCCGCACCCGCGCTCACCGCCATCATCATGTCGTAAGTGGTGTCGCCGATCATGACGGTGCGTGCCGGACTTATGTCGGCCTCCTGCATGGCGAGGCGCAGCATGGTCGGGTCCGGTTTAGAAGGCGCGTCGTCGGCGGTCTGGGTCGTCGTGAACCAGCCGTGCCAGCCGTGCTTGTCGATGAGGTGGTCTACGCCGCGGCGCGATTTGCCCGTAGCGATGCCGAGCCGCAGATCCTCACGGCCATGCAGCGCCGCGAGGAGGTTGCCCATGCCGGGAAACAGCGGCTCCTCGTAGGCCGGATCGATCCGCAGCGCCTGGAATGCCCGGCGATAGCTCTCCGACAAAGCAGCGATGGGGCCCGCCTCGCCCACCAGCCGGCGAAACGCCTCGGGCAGGGACAGGCCGACCACCGACAGCGCCTCCTTGCGGTTCGGTGCCGTCATCCCATGCTCCTTGAAAGCACGGGACTGCGCCTCGACGATGAGGTGCTGGCTGTCGACGAGCGTCCCGTCGACGTCGAAGACGACGAGCGTCACCACGGCGGGGCGGCGCCCGCTCTCATGGCCGCTTGGCCGGCTGTTGCGGCTGGGGCTGCGATGAAGTGCCCTTGGGCAGGGGCTGGCCCTGTGCCGGAGCGGCCTTCGCCGGGGGCTGTTGCGGAGGCTGCGGCTGGGCGTTCTGACCCTGGCCGGGCCGGCGGCGCTCGTAGCCGAGCTTGCACCGGATCAGGAAGCGCCGCCGGGCACCGCCGCGCAGGCTGCGGTTGTGCGACTCCCGGTTGCAGCTTGCGTAGGAGCGACGGCGCTTCTCGGCAGCCCGGATACTGGCCGGCACGGTGCTGCGGCCTGCGGCGGCAGGCTGGGCAGGAGCCGCCGTCGCGGGTTGGGCAGGGGTTGCCGGTGCCGGTTGAACGGGCGCGGCCTGAGGCGGAGCGGCGGGCGGCGCACTCTGTCCGCGCGCCAGCACCGCAGCACCTGATCCTGCCATGCCGAAAACGCCGGCGACGGCAAAGCAGATCAACGTCACGACCCTCATCGATCCAGGCTCTTCCGGTGTCGGTGACCACAGGCGCCGTAGGCTCGTGACAGCGGCCCTTGGGCCGCCGCGTCGCCACGGGTCGTACTCAGCTCAAGAATAAGCCGCGGGTCGCCTTTGCCAAGGCGCAAGCCGGGTCCAGGCTGCGTCACACGGACCCGTCCTCAGCTTTCCGGCGCCTCGACGATCGGATCGTAGTGCCCGGTCTCGAAGCCGAGCAGGTTCCAGCTCTGCGCCATATGCGGCGGCAGCGGAGCGCTGACGTCGATGGGCACGCTGGTGCGGGGATGTGGGATGACGATGCGGCGGGCCAAAAGATGCAGCCGATTCTGGATGCCGCCGGGCAGCTCCCAGTTCTCGACATCGAAATATTTCGGATCGCCGACGATCGGGTGGCCGATATGGGCGGCATGGGCGCGCAACTGGTGCGTCCGCCCCGTGACGGGCTTGAGTGAAAGCCAAGCGAGCTTCTGGGCCGCCTGGTCGACCACGGCGTAGTAGGTCAGCGCGTGGGTCGCGCCGTCGTCGCCGTGCTTGACCACCTTCATGCGGGCATCCGCATCGGTGGGCTCGTCCTTGGCGAGGTACGTCGAGACGCGGCCCTGTCGGGTCCGCGGCACTCCGGCGGCCAAAGCCCAATAGATCTTGCGCGCGGCGCGTGACCGAAAACTCTTGGCGAGCGTCGCCGCGGCGAGCCGCGTCTTGGCGACGATCAGGCAGCCGGCGGTGTCCTTGTCGAGGCGGTGGACGAGGCGCGGCTTCTGACCGTGCTTGTCCGTCAACGCTTCGAGCATGCCGTCGATGTGGCGCACCGTGCCCGAGCCGCCCTGGACCGCGAGCCCGAACGGCTTGTTCAGGATCATCATGTCCGCGTCCTCGTAGAGGATCAGCGAGCGCAGGAACTCGGCGTCGTCCGCCTCGCGGGCCGGATTGCGCGGACGCTCGGTCGGCTGGTCGAGCTTGAGCGGCGGAATCCGGATGGCCATGCCCGGTTCGAGCCGGTCGTTCGGCTTGACCCGCTTGCCGTCGACGCGCAGCTCGCCCTTGCGGACGATGCTCTGGACGCGCGTGAAGGGCAGCTGCGGGAACCGCGTGGTCAGGAAGCGGTCGATCCGCATCCCGTCCTCGTCCGCCTCGACGGTGAGGGTCTGCACGCCCGATGCGAGCGTCGCGGAGGCGGCAGCCCGCTGCTCGCGGCGCGTCGGCCCCTCGACGGGAGGCGTGGCCGGACGGCGCGGCGCCTCTGCGGACTTCCGAGGCTTCGGATCGGCGAAGGTGCCAGGGCCTGCTTTCGCCGGGGGCCGCGGCGCGAACGCGCGTGGCTTCGCCGGTGTCGAGTTCGATGGTCCTGCCGCGGACGCGCCAAATCCCGATGGGGACTTCGGCGCCGAATCCGCCGGCTTAGCCGCCACGGGCTTCGCGCCTTCGGAGGCCGCATCCCACGGCGAGCGCGCGGCTGTGTCCCCGCCGCGATTGCTCGCGGCGCGGCGGGCCGCGTCGAGGGCCGTCGTGCGTGGGCCGGTACCGGCGCGTTCCGGCCAGGCGCCATGGCGCGGGCCGCGATTACCCGCGCCCCTGCCGGCACCCTTGCCGGCTCCGCCGCGTTGTGGAGGTCTTCCCGTCATCGCACGCTGCTAGCACCCCGACGTCGGTGCGGAAAGCGATCCAAGCGTGGGGGCTGAGACGATGCGTGCGCAGACCACGCCCAAATTCGCGTCTGACGGCGAAGAGACCGGTTCCACCCTCCCCCTCATCCGGAGGTGCCGAAGCGAAGCGGAGGCCTCGAAGGAGGGCTCCAGGGATCGCGCGTTACCTGGAGCCCTCCTTCGAGGCCGCTTCGCGGCACCTCAGGATGAGGGATGTTGGTAGGATGTCACGAGGCCGGCCGGCGTTGAGGATCAGCCTGCATCGGCACCCGCCAGCACGCGCACCGGCCCGAACTGACGCGCCGCCTCGATCGCCAGCCCGACGCCGACCGAGCCGAAGGTGTCGCCATCGACGACCCGCGCCTCCGGCACGCTGGCGCAGAGCGCCGCGCGCACATGCGGCAGGCCGGTCGAACCGCCAGTGAGGAAGATCGCATCGATTCCCGCAGCCGTCAGCCCCGCCTGAGCCAGACAGCGCCCGATCCGCTCGGCGACCCGCTCCGCCAGCGTATCGGTCTGCCGGGCGAGGCCGGCGCGGTCGACCGCAACCACCAAGCCCGCCTCGACCCAATCGAGGTCGATGCGGCCGTCGTCGCTGTCGGAGGCCGCAATCTTCGCGCCCTCCACCGCCATGGCCAGCGCATGGCCGCGCTCGGCCTCGACCACGGTCCGAAGGCGATCGATCAGCTCGGGCCGCGCCGCATCGCGCGCGACCTCCTCCAACTCGCGAAACACCTTGCGGTCGTAGAGCCGGTTGATGCTCGACCACGTCGCGAGGTCGTGGAAGTAGCCGTTCGGAACGAGGAGGTCGGCGCGCTTCATCGGGCTGCCGAGCCCCATCAGCGGCATCACCGTGCCGAGGCTGAGCCGGCGGTCGAAATCCGTGCCGCCGATTCGCACGCCGTCATTGGCCAGGATGTCCTCGGCGCGGTCGGCGCGGCGGTGCCGCTCGGGGGAGAGCCGGACGATGGAAAAGTCCGAGGTGCCGCCGCCGATATCGGCGATCAGCGCGATTTCTTCGCTCGCGACCGACTGTTCGTAGTCGAGCGCCGCCGCGATCGGCTCGTACTGGAAACGGACATGGCGGAAACCGACCTCGCCGGCGATGGCGCGGAGCGTGTCCTCCGCCTTGCGGTCGCCGGCCTCGTCGCCGTCGACGAAGTGGACAGGGCGGCCATGCACCACCGTGTCGAGTTCGACGCCGCCGGCGGCCTCCGCCCGGCTCTTCACCGCGCCGAGATAGCGGGCGATGACCTCGCGGAAGCGCAGGCGTTCACGGCCGACCGGGGTGCTCTCCTCGATGAGGCTCGATCCCAGCACAGATTTGAGGCTGCGCATCAGCCGGCCCGGCTCACCCTCGACATAGGCCGAGATCGCCGCGCGCCCGATGACGGCTTCGTGCCCCGGACGAAAGAAGATCGCGCTGGGGATCGTCCGATGCGCGCCTTCCAGGGGCGACAATGAGGGCCGGCCAGCCGTGGCAAGGCCAAGCGTGGTGTTCGAGGTGCCGAAATCGAGGCCGCAGGCCGCCATGTACGAAGGGTCTCCGGCCATTTCCTGGGAAGGGGCGGTTGCCTACGGCATGCGGCCCGGCCGGTCTACCGCGGGACGCGGTTTTCGGCGTCAGGACACGGCGGCGTCGGCGACATAGCGGCGGTCGAGATGCGCCAGAAAATCCTCTGCGCCAAGTGGTTTGCCGGTCGCCGCGACCAGCAGATCGTCGGTCTGCAGCAGGCTACCCTTGGAATGGACATTGTCGCGCAGCCAGCCGCGTAACTCCGAGAAATCGCCCTGCGCCAACGCCGGCAGGCTGCCCGGCAAAGCCGCGCAAGCCGCTTTAAAAAGCTGAGCCGCACCCATGGCACCGAGCGTATAAGTCGGAAAATACCCGAAACTGCCGCCGGGCCAGTGGATGTCCTGCAGGCAGCCGAGGCGGTCGTTCGGCACATCCAGCCCGAGGAGCCGCTTCATCCCGTCGTTGAAGGCGCCCGGCAGGTCGGCGACGGCGAGGTCGCCGGCGATCATCGCCGTCTCCAGTTCGTAGCGGAGCAGGACGTGGGCCGGATACGTCACCTCGTCGGCATCGACGCGGATGAAGCCGGGCTCCACCCGCGTGTAGAGCCGGTGGACGTTGTCGGCGTTCCACTCGGCCCCCTCCCCCCGGAAGGCTTCGCGGAGGCGCGGGGCCAAAAACTCCGAGAACTCGCGCGTGCGGCAGGCCTGCATCTCGATCAGCAGCGACTGGCTCTCGTGCAAGCTCATGCCGCGCGCCTGCCCCACAGGCTGGTGACGCCAGGCGGCCGGGCGGCCCTGCTCGTAGAGGGCGTGCCCGGTCTCGTGCATCACGCCCATCAGAGCGCGGGTGGCGTCGGCTTCGTCGTAGCGGGTGGTGATGCGGACGTCGTCGGTGGCGCCGCCGCAGAACGGGTGCAGGCTGACATCGAGCCGCCCCCGCGAAAAATCGAAGCCGGCGGCGCTCATCAGCGCGAGCCCCAGGGTCTTCTGGCTCTCCACCGGGAACGGACCGGGCAACGGCCTGACCGGGGGCTGCGAGGCCTGCCGCGCCTGCGCCTGCTGGACGAGGCCCGGCAAGGTGGAACGCAACTCGGAAAACAGCGGATCGATGCGGGCGCGGCGCATGCCCGGATCGTAGCCGTCGAGCAGCGCATCGTAGGGCGAAAGGCCGAGGACCGCGCCCTTCGCCTCGCCGACGAGGCGCTGCAGCCGCAGAACTTCGGCGAGATGCGGCTTCAGACTCGCAAAATCGGCGTTCCGGCGCGCCTCGCGCCAGACCATTTCCGACTTGGTGGACGCCTTGGAGCTGGCCTCGACGAGATCGCCCGGAACGGCGGAGGCATGGGTGTGGACACGCCGCATCTCGCGCAGGTTCGCCCGCTCCCATTCGCCGAGCGCGGCGGCATCCGCTTCGGCCTCCGCGAGGCGGTCCCCCATCGCTGGGGCCGTCAGCAATTCGTGCGAGAGCACGCTCAGCGTCGCAAGTTGCTCACCCCGCGTGTCCGAGGCGCCGTCCGGCATCAGGGTCTGCGTGTCCCAGCCGAGAATGCCGGCGGCGTCATCCAGCGCGCCGAGCCGGGAGAAGGTGGTCGCGAGCGAGCGGTAGGCCTGCATCGATGTCGGGTGTCCTTGGCAGGAGGAGGTGTGAGCGGCCTAACATGCCCCGTGCCGTGCTGGCGACGCGCCGTTGACAACGGAGGCCGCCCCTCTTAACCAATCGGAACAATCTGTACCGTTCGGTACAAGAACGACCGAGGAGGACGCCCCATGACCGAGACCCGCCCGCCATTGCCGCCCTTCACCCAGGAGACAGCGATCAAGAAGGTTCGCGCCGCAGAGGACGGCTGGAACGGACGCAACCCTGAAAAGATCTCGCTCGCCTACACGGCCGACAGCCGCTGGCGGAACCGCTCGGACATCTTTCGGGGCCGGGAGGCGATCGTCGCATTCCTCACCGCCAAGTGGCAGCGTGAGCACGAGTACCGCCTGATCAAGGAGATTTGGGCGCAGGACGACAACCGCATCGCGGTTCGCTTCGCCTACGAGTACCAGGATGCAGCCGGACAGTGGTTCCGCGCCTACGGCAACGAGAATTGGGAGTTCGATGCCAACGGCCTGATGCAGGTCCGCCATGCCAGCATCAACGATCTGCCGATCCAGGAGGGCGAGCGGCTGTTCCACTGGGACCGCTCGGGCCCGCGTCCGGCCGATCATCCGGGGCTGACCGAACTCGGGCTTTGACCCGCCGATGCCGCGTATCGTCGCCGAGCGCGCGGATATCCTGCCGGCGCTCGCGGAGGTGTTTCGCGAGCACGGCTACGAGGGCGCGAGCCTTGCTCTGATCGGCCAGCGCACGGGCCTCGGCAAGGGCAGCCTCTATCACTTCTTTCCGGGCGGGAAGGAGGAGATGGCCAACGCCGTGCTCGACGAGATCGACGGCTGGTTCGAGACCCGGATCTTTCGGCCGCTGCGCGAGGAGCCGGATGCGGCCGCCGCGATTCGGGCGAGTCTGCGTGACACGGACGCCTATTTCCGCTCCGGCCGGCGCGTCTGCCTCGTCGGCGTGCTGGCGCTCGGCGACGTGCGCGACCGCTTCGCCGAGCGCATCCATTCGTATTTTCTGGCGTGGCGGGATGCGCTCGCTTCGGCGCTGGTTCGAACCGGCGTCGCCCAGGAAATGGCGGCGAGTCTCGCCGAAGAGGCCGTCGCGATGATCCAGGGCGCGCTCGTCGCATCGCGGGCCTTGCAGGACTCCGAACTGTTCGGGCGGATGCTGAATCGGCTGGAGGGGCGGCTGCTGGCCGGGAGCAATCCCCGGTGAAAGCTGAACCGATCCAACGCCGTCATCGCGGACCGCAGACGGCGGCCATCGGGGTCGGCTACTTCTCGCGCCGCTCCCGCCGCAATCTCTCCCAATAGGCCAGCCGCTCGCCGTAGCGCGTCTCCATCCCACGGTCGGTCGGCACATAGAAATGCTGGCGGTCGAGTTTTTCCGGCCAGTAATCCTGACCCGAAAACGCGTCCGGCTCGTCGTGGTCGTAGCGGTAGCTGTCGCCGTAGCCGATGGTCTTCATGAGCTTCGTCGGCGCGTTCAGGATGACGCGGGGCGGCGGCAGCGAGCCGTGATCCTTCGCGACTCGCGTCGCGGCTTTGTAGGCGTTGTAGACGGCGTTCGATTTAGGCGCGCAGGCCAGATAGACCGTGGCCTGGGCGAGCGCGAGTTCGCCCTCCGGCGAGCCGAGGAAGTCGAAGGCGTCCTTGGCCGCGTTGGCGATCACCAGCGCCTGCGGATCGGCCAGCCCGATATCCTCCACCGCCATGCGCACGAGCCGCCGCGCGATGAACAGCCGGTCCTCGCCGCCGTCGAGCATCCGGCAGAGGTAGTACAGCGCCGCATCCGGGTCCGAGCCGCGCACGGTCTTATGGAGTGCGCTGATCAGGTTGTAGTGTCCCTCCTGCGCCTTGTCGTAGATCGGCGCGCGGCGCTGGACGAGATCCTGGAGCGTCTTCGCATCGAGCGTCTCGCCGGGCCTGGCCGAGCGCCAGACCTCTTCCGCGAGCGTCAGCGAGGCGCGGCCGTCGCCGTCGGCCATGCGCACGAGGACGGCGCGGGCCTCCTCGTCGAGCGGCAGCGGCTGACCCGTCAGGTCCTCTGCGCGGGCGAGCAGCTTTGCGATCGCCGCCGCGTCGAGCGCCCGGAACAGCAGGACGCGGGCGCGGGAGAGCAGCGCCGCGTTCAGCTCGAAGGACGGGTTCTCGGTGGTGGCGCCGACGAGGGTGACGGTGCCATCCTCCATCACCGGCAGGAAGGCATCGAGCTGGGCCCGGTTGAAGCGGTGGATCTCGTCGACGAAGAGCAGCGTGCCGCGACCGGTGGAGCGCCGCCCGCGCGCCGCCTCGAACACCTTTCGCAGGTCGGCGACACCGGAAAAGATCGCCGAGATCTGCTCGAAATGCAGGTCGACCTCGTGGGCGAGCAGCCGCGCCACCGTGGTCTTGCCGGTGCCGGGCGGCCCCCAGAAGATCAGCGAGCCGAGCGCTTTCGAATTCAGCAGCCGCGACAGCGAGCCGTCCGGCCCGGTCAGATGCTCCTGGCCGACCACCTCGGCGAGCGTCTGCGGGCGCAGGCGGTCGGCCAGCGGGCGCGGCGCGGAATTATCGAGGCCGGCGGAGGCGAAGAGGTCGGACATCGGCGCATCAACACCTCAGGCGGACGGCTCGGCAAGCCCGTCCCGTACCGCGCCCACAAGACCGAACCGAAACCGCGCGGTGCCTGCCGTCACACCTCCATGTCTTCAACGGCGCCGGCCGAGCGCCCATTATCGAGCCGGTGACGACAGGCGAGGCGGCGAACCGATGAACTCCCTCAAGACCGCCGTGCTGCTCGCCGGCCTTACCGCCCTCTTCGGTGCAGTCGGGCTGGCGCTAGGGGGCGCCAAGGGAATGGTGCTGGCGCTCGGCATGGCCGCGCTGACGAACCTCTACGCCTACTGGCGCTCCGACAGCCTCGCGCTGAACGCCCACGGCGCCCGCGAAGTCGATGCGTACAGTGCGCCGGATCTCGTTGCGATGGTGCGCGATCTGGCCGGCCGGGCCGGCCTGCCGATGCCGCGGGTCTATCTCGTCGACGATCCGCAGCCCAACGCCTTCGCCACCGGCCGCAACCCGCAGAACGCGGCGGTCGCCGCGACGACCGGCCTGCTGAATACGCTGAGCCGCGAAGAGGTCGCGGCGGTGATGGCGCACGAGTTGGCGCACATCAAGAATCGCGACACGCTGATCATGACGGTCTCAGCAACCCTCGCCGGAGCAATCGCGACGCTGGCGCAGTTCGGCTTCCTGTTCGGCGGGCGCGGCGATGCCCGGCCGAACCCGCTGGTCTCGATCGCCGCCGCCATCGCGGCACCGTTCGCCGCGATGATCGTGCAGTTCGCCATCAGCCGCGCCCGCGAGTACGAGGCCGACCGCGAGGGTGCCGCCATCTGCGGCAACCCGCTCTGGCTAGCCTCGGCGCTCGAGCGGATCGAGGCCGGCGTGAGGCAGGTGACGAGCCCGTCGGCCGAGAGCCACCCGGCCACCGCGCCGATGTTCATCATCAACCCGCTCACGGGCGGGGGCATCGACGCGCTCTTTTCGACGCATCCGCCCACGCGCGAGCGAGTCGCGGCGTTGCGGCAACTCGTCGGCGGGATGCCGGCGGGAGTGGGTGGCGGCGGATTCAGAGACGCGCCCTGGGCCGGATCGCCGGATCCATCTCGGCGCGGACCCTGGAGCTGACGGCTACCCCCGGAACACCGTCGTCATCACCTCGCCGCCGCGGTTGATCGAGACCTCCCAGACGCCGAGGCTGTCGCGGGTCATGCGTTCGAGGTCCTTGGTCGAAGAGACGATGCTGCCGTTGATCGCGACGATGACGTCGCCCTTCTTGAAGCCAGAGCGGCCGGCGATCGAGCCTTCCTCGACTTCGGCGACGGCCACGCCGTCCGCCGGCAGGTCGACCTGGATTTCCTCGGCGACCGCCGGCGACGTGTTGACGAGCGTCGCGCCGACGAAGGGCGAGCGGCTCTTCACCTTCAGCATGTCGCGGGGCCGGGTTTCCGGTGCGGAGCCGAGCTTCACCTCGACCGTCTGCTTCTTCGCGCCGCGCTGGATGCTGAGGGTCGTCTTGCCCGTCGTCCCCTTCAAGGCGAAGCGATACCCGAAGGCCTCCGGGTCGTCGACCTGCTGGCCGTCGATGGCCAGAACGACGTCGCCGCGCTTCAGACCGGAATCCTCGGCCGGGCTCTTGGGCTGCATGCTGGCCACCAGGACGCCGGTGGGGCGGTCGAGGCCTACGCTCTCGGCGATATCCGGCGTCACGGTCTGCAGGCGTGCGCCGAGCCAGGGCCGCCGCACGGTCGAACCGCCGCCCTTGGCGGTATCGACGACGGCGCGGATCATGCTGGCGGGAATGGCGAAGCCGATGCCGTGGCTGCCGCCGGATTGCGAATAGATCGCGGTGTTGACGCCGACGAGGTGGCCCTTGAGGTCCACCAGTGCGCCGCCCGAATTGCCCGGATTGATCGCGGCGTCCGTCTGGATGAAGAACTGGTAGTCGGACGAGCCGACCTGGGTGCGCGCGAGCGCCGAAATGATGCCCTGCGTCACCGTCTGGCCGACGCCGAAGGGGTTGCCGATCGCCATCACGAAATCGCCGACCTCGAGATGATCGGAATCGCCGATCGGCATTGGGGCGACGTCGGCCGGCGACTTGATCTTGAGCACGGCGAGGTCGGTGCGCGGATCGCGCAGCACGATGGTGGCCTCGAACTCGCGGCGGTCGGCAAGCGAGACCTTCACCTCGTTCATGTTGTCGATGACGTGGTTGTTGGTGATGACGAGGCCCGAGGCGTCGACGATCACACCGGAGCCCAGCGAGCGCTGCGCCCGTTCGCCGGGCGTCCCGCCGGGGCCGCGGCCCGGCGCGTCTTCACCGAAGAAGCGGCGCATGAACTCAGCCATAGCGTTGGAGCGGGCGTTCCGCTTCTCGACATGCGTGGCGTAGACGTTGACGACCGACGGCGCGGCCCGCTTCACGATCGGCGCGAAGGAGAGCTGGATCTCACCCTTCGAGAGCGGGGGCACCTTCTCGGAAGTCGCCGCCATCTGAGCGATGACGGGCGGCGGCGCGAGGCAGGCCGCGGCGGTCAGGGCGACGGCGAGGGCGCGGGCCGGCATGAGCGGCGAACGAGGCATGGTGGTCTCCCGAAGGCGATGAGGCTTTCGGGGTGTCTATCACGCCGAATCGGGCGTGCGCGTGGCTTCACACGCCCCGTTGCGTCAGGGGAGACGCACGCCGCCCATCCGGCTCGCGCTGCGCACGATGGTGCTGATGCAACTGAGAGATGAATCGGCCGCCCGCTGGAACTCGCCGACCTGGAGACGGATCAACTCGGCCGGCGACTTCACCCTGGTGAGCGCCTGCATGTGGGCGAGCGCAGCCTCGCCTTCCTTGCGGACGAAGGTGAGCACGGTCTCGTTGATCTCGGTGAACTGAGCCGAGGATGCACCAACACCGAAGGTTGCGGACGCCTTGGCGGCAATCGCGGCAGGCTTGGCAGCCGCCGCAACGACAGTCTCGACAGCCGGTGCCTTCGGGGCCGGAGCTTCGAACTCCGGTGATTTGGCCTCGGGAGCCGGCGGCTTTGCGGCAACGGGCTTCGGTGCAGGGGCCGGCTGGGCCTCCACCGTGTCCGGCGCGGGCTTCGGGGCCGGCTCGGCCTTGGGCTCGACTTTGGCGGTGGGCGGAGCGGTTTTCGCGTTGGAATTGGCGGCGGCAGCCGTGTCGGCCGCCTTCGACGCAGGCTTGGCCTCCGCGGCCACCTTGCTCTCGACCGGAACAGGCTTTGCAGGTTCCGCCTTCGGGACGGACGCATTCGCCGTCGCCGGAGCGGCCTTCTCGGAGGCTACGGGCTTCAATCCAGCGGTCTCGGTTTTCGGTGCCGGAGGCCTGAAGGTCTGCGCCGGCTCGGTCTTGTGCTGGGTCTTGGCCGGTGGGGAGGTGATGCTCGCGGCTTTGTCCGCGGCAGCCTTCGGTACCGGAGCCGGGGCAGGCTTAGCGGCCGGAGGCTTCTGCGCGGCCTTTGCGATCGCCTCGGCGGCCGGCTTCGTCACTGGCTTCGCATCCTCGGCTGGCGCGTTCTTCGCGGCCGCATCGGATTTCCGCGTCGGATCAGTGTGCGTTGCCATCAGGCCGCCTCCTCGTCGTTTCGTGTCGGTGCGAGGCGTTGCGCCGGGATCCCACAGGAGGAATTCCGGGCTGCCTCCTCTCCGTGGGGTCGAACCCGCGACCGGACCGGTCGCGGGTTCTTCGGGAGATGCTTCGTCGCGTCAGGCGCGAAACGCTTTAGTGCGCGGCTTTCTGGGCCAGCGAACCGTAGTCCTTCGCCTGCGCCTGGAGGGCGGCGAACTGGGACTTCACGTATTCGGACTGGATCTCGAAGGCCTCGCGGAGGTCGCGGGCGCGAACGAGCTTCTGCGTGAAGTCGAAGGTAGCGTTCGCGTTCGTCTGGGCGTGATCGATGCCCTTGAGGACGGCGGCATGTACGGTCGACTGGACGTTGACGCCGGTGCTCTGCAGCTGCTCGGAGGTCTTCACGGCGCCGCTCAGGAAGCTGCCGAAAGCATTGCGGGCCTGGTCGACGCTCTTGTCCGCGAAATCGCGGAATTCGGTCGGGATCTCGAAACCTTGCGTAGCCAAAGCAATCTCTCCTGTGGACATTTTCGTCCGGCCGCGGCGACTCGTCGCGTCCGGCCCGTCGGAGATATGTTGCAGTGCAACATGGAAGTCAAGACGGCTTTCGAGGACGTTCCGTGCGTCGCATTTGCACGGCATGTAATTGATCTAAAACTGAAATCGGCTGAACAGAGGCTAGCAGCCCGGATGGGCCCTGGTCAAACGCACCAGCCGAAGATGTGACAATCGGCGGAACCTGTAAGCCAGGAGCTCGAGGCCGTGCTGCTGACTAACGATTCATGGCGAGACTGAATGCAGAATCCGGATTGATATCGTTGAGCTTGCGTGCGGTGCCACGCATCGCCGATTCGTAGATCCGGATCAGGCCGGCGGCATGCACCGCGAGCGTCATCGGAGCGGCCCAATAGCGCTCATAGGCGGCTCGCCCTGTGCGCTGCACAAGCCGGCTGTCGGCGAGCTTCGCGAAGGCCGCAGCGAGTGCCCCGACATCCGGCTCGACGGTGAACCCGGTCACACCGTCCTCGACCTTTTCGGAGGCGCCCGCGCGGGTCGAGGCGACCGCCGGGATACCGGCAGCGAGTGCTTCGTAGACGGTGAGCGGCCCTGTCTCGTACCAGCGCGACGGTGCGCAGACGGCGCGCGCGCGGTTGCGCAGAACCGCCTCGACCTCCACTGGGCTGCGCCAGCCGAGCACTTCGACGCCGGGCGTTGCCCGCAGCCGCTCTTCGAGCGGACCCGCCCCGATGAACAAGGCCGGGATCCCGGCCTGCCGCGCCGCGTCGGCGACGAGGTCTGCACCCTTCTCCGGCGTCAGCCGGCCGACATAGGCGATGGCGTCGCCCCTGGCCGGCTCGGCTGCCGGCCCCTTCGGCGTGCGCACGGGATTGTCGAGGCGGTGATGCCGCAGGTCGAAGCCGGCGAGCAGGGCGCCGGCCCGTCCGATGCTGGCATCGCAGACATGGACGACGTCGAGATGGCCGGCGCCGATCGCTGTCCGCATCGCGGCCGATCGGGCGACGCGCACCAGCTTGTGCAGCCGACTCTTCGGATCACAGGAGGCCGCGATGCAGGAGGCCGAGAGCGGCTTCAGCGTGCAGGGCTCGGCTCTATCGAAGCGGTAATAGAGACCGTTCGGGCAGGCTAGAAAGTAGTCGTGCAAGGTCACTGCCACCGGTACGCCGCGGGCGAGCAGAACGGGCAGCACTGACGGCGAGAGCGCGCGGGTCCATTGATGCAGGTGGATGCAATCGGCCCGAACAGGCAGCGCATCGAGGGCGGCGCCTAGCCTGCGGGCGGCCTCGCCGTGCCAGATGCCGGTAAGCGCGCCCTTCCAGGCCGGCAGCGACCAGACGTCGGCGAGGCCGAGGCTGATATGCCGGATGTGCGGATGGTCGAGCAGCGCGTCCGCCGGCCCGTCGACCGCCTGAATGAAGCTGACGGCGACGCCGGCCTCGGCGAGGCCGCGGGCGGATTCCACGGCGACCTTCTCCGCGCCGCCGCTCGCGACGGCGAATTCGGCGAGGATCACGACATGCATGGCAGGACGCCCCGGTCGCCGGGCGTATCGCGGCCCGGATCGTCTTCGGGTTTACGCACGATCAACTGCCGACCGGTAAAGATGATCGACTTTCCCCGGAATGATCGGCTGCCGTCGTGCGTGTCGTCCTGGTTCTCGATCACGCCCACATCAATGGAGGGCAGGCGAAAGTCGCCCTCGACTCGGCGTTGGGGCTGCGATCGCGGGGACACGCCGTCACGGTCTTCGCCGCCGTCGGCCCGGTCGATCCGCGACTTGGAGCCGCCGGCATCCGCGTCGTCTGCCTCGGGCAGGACGACATCGCTTCCACGACGAACAAACTCGCCTTCGCGACCCAGGCAATCTGGAACCGCAAGGCCGCCGCCGCACTCGCCAGGGAACTCCGACACTACGATCCCGCCGACACGCTGGTGCATGTCCACGCCTTCGCCAAGTCGCTCTCGCCGTCGGTCGGCGTGCCGATCCGGGCGTCGGGCCTGCCGTGCCTCTACACGATGCACGAGTTCTTCCTGGTCTGCCCGAACGGCGGCTTCTACGACTACCCGGCGAAAGCCATCTGCCACCGCACGCCGATGTCGCTCTCCTGCCTCGGCACAAATTGCGATGCGCGCTCTTACCCGCGAAAACTCCTGCGGGTCGTGCGCCATGTCGGCCTGGATCACGTCTCCCGTCTGCCCGACCTGTTCCGCCATGTCGTCACGATCAGCGCATTGCAGGAGCGTGTGATCGCGCCGTTGCTGCCCGAAACCACGGTGTTTCACCGTGTCGACAACCCGATCTCGGTGGCCAAGGCCCCGCCCCGCTCCGGCCCGCCCGGCGACTTCCTGTTCGTCGGCCGCATCTCGACCGAGAAAGGTGCACCGATCTTCGCGGAAGCCGCGCGCAGGGCGGGGGTACGGCCGGTCTTCGTCGGCGACGGGCCGAGCGCGGCAGAGCTCAAGGCGCGCTACCCCGAGAGCGTCATGCTCGGCTGGAAGCAGGCGGGAGAGGTCCAGGCGCTGATGCGCGAGGCGCGCGCTCTGGTGTTCCCGAGCATCTGGTACGAGGGCCAGCCGCTCACGGTCTACGAGGCTCTGGCCGTCGGCTGCCCGGTCGTCGTCAGCGATGCCTGTGCCGGACGTGAGGCGATCGAGGACGGCGAGAACGGCTTCTGGTTCCGCTCCGGCGATCCGGCCGCGCTCGCCGCGCATCTCTCGCGGCTCACGGACGATGCACTCGCCGACAGGCTGAGCCGGCAGGCGCACGAGCGTTACTGGTCCGGCCCGCTCAGCGTCGACGCCCATCTCGACCGGCTGGAGCAGGTCTACGAGCGCGTGGCCCGCGAGGCGGCGGGGCAGCGCCAGCGCATCGTCGCCGGGGCCACCCGTCGCCCACCGCCGATCGGAACGGAAACACCGCCGCGCGCGCTGCGTTGACCGGCCACGCGCACCGCGATGCGGATGCCGACCCGAAGTAGGAAGTGACCCGACATGTCCGAGACGACAGCCAAGAATCCGGCCGGCGGCGACGCGAAGGCCGACGAGAACGGCAAGCGTCCGAGCGACAAACCGACCGGCGACACGTCCAACCCCGCCAACACGCAGGGCAAGATGGAAGACCGCCTCGACGAAGCCCTCGAAGAAACGTTTCCGTCGAGCGACCCGGTCTCGGTGAAGATCACGAAGTAGTCGAGAAGCCGCTACGAAACGAAAAAACGCCGGGGTGGATGCCCCGGCGTTTTTCATTGGTCGTCGCGGCACCTTCGACCGGAGCGGTCTACTGCTCCAGCAGCCGGCGCGCGATCACCTGCGCCTGGATCTCGGCCGCGCCCTCGAAGATCGAGAGGATGCGGGCGTCGCAGAGCAGGCGGCTCACCTGGTATTCGAGGGCGAAGCCGTTGCCGCCATGGATCTGCAGGGCGTTGTCGGCGGCCGCCCAGGCGACGCGGGCACCGAGCAGCTTGGCCATCCCGGCCTCGAGGTCGCAGCGCTTGCCCTCGTCCTTCTCGCGGGCCGAGAAGTAGGTGAGCTGGCGGGCGATGTTGATCTCCACCGCCATCATCGCGATCTTGTCGGCAACGCGCGGGAACTCGATCAGCGGCTTGCCGAACTGCACCCGCTCCTCGGCGTAGCGCAGGCCGACATCGAGGGCCGACTGAGCGACGCCGATGGCACGGGCGGCGGTCTGGATGCGGGCCGACTCGAAGGTCTGCATGAGCTGGGCGAAGCCCTTGCCCTCGACGTCGCCGAGCAAGTTGTTGCCGGGCACCGAGAAGTCCTCGAAGGACAGCTCGTATTCCTTCATGCCGCGATAGCCGAGCACGTGGATCTCGCCGCCCGACAGGCCCTCGACCGGGAAGGGCTCTGCGTCGGTGCCGCGGGCCTTCTCGGCGATGAGCATGGAGAGGCCGCGATGGCCCTTCTCCTCGGGCTTGGTGCGCACCAGCACCGTCATGATGTCGGCGCGCACGGGGTGCGTGATCCAAGTCTTGTTGCCGTTGATCTTCCAGACGTCGCCCTCCTTCGTGCCGCGGGTGCGCAGCGAAGCGAGGTCGGAGCCGGTGTTCGGCTCGGTGAAGACGGCGGTGGGCAGGATCTCGCCCGAGGCGAGCTTCGGCAGAAAGCGCTGCTTCTGCTCCTCGGTGCCGCCGCCGAGGATCAGCTCGGCCGCGATCTCCGTGCGGGTGCCGAGCGAGCCGACGCCGATATAGGCGCGCGACAGCTCTTCCGAGACGACGCACATCGAGATCTTCGGCAGGCCCATGCCGCCGTATTCCTCGGGGATCGTCAGGCCGAAGACGCCGAGCTCGGCCATCTTCTCCACGATCTCCATGGGGATGTAGTCGTTCTTCAGGTGCCACTCGTGCGCCTGATCGACTACCTCGGCCTTGCCGAAGCGGCGCATCTCGGAGCGGATGGATTCCATGTCCTCGTCGAGGCCGGAATCGCCGATCGTCGCAGAGCCGGCGCCGACGCCTTCGCGGATCTTGGCTACGAGGGCCTTGCGGTTGGCCGCCGTATTGCCGTCGGCGATCGCCGCCTCGACGGCCTCGGTGCGGTACTGCGCGAGCTCGCTCTGCTGGAAGCCCAGCGACGAGGTCGGGCGCACCATCTCGCCCTGGCTCATCGGAATGCCGCCGAACATCTGGTCGAGATATTCACCGGCGCCGATCTTCACGAGCAGCGTCTCGGTCTCGCCGAGCTTGCCCTCGGACTGCAGGCGCTCGGCGTAGCCGGCGAGTTCGCGCACCGCCTCGCCGTAGGTGGCGAGCCAGGCGAGGCCGTGGGCGGCGTGCTGCTCGGCCTCGAGCTTGGCGGCGTCGACCTTGCCCTCGGGGGTCAGAACAAGCTTGCGGACGCGCGCGGTCGCCTCGGCGACGAGCTTCTTGGCGGATTGGGCCGCATCGCGTGTCAGGCCGACGAGGTCCTGAGTGTCGTTGGCGGGGCTGATGGCGGGGGAAGCGGCCATGTCTCACTCTCTCGTGATATGAAGTCCTTGAGGGTCATTATAGGGTGGATCGGCCCTGCAGTAGAGGTTTGTTGCCCCACCCCGCTGCGATCCCGGCTGAATGCAAAATGCAGTCAGCCCCGGCTGGCCAAGGCGACGCCTGCCGCAGCGACGGCCATGCCGGCGATCTGCATCGGGCTCAGGGCCTCGTCGAACATCACGAAGGCCATCACGGCGGAGACCGGCGGGACCAGGAAGAACAGCGACGCGACCCCCGCGACCGCTCCGCGCCGGATCAGCGCCATCAGCAGGAGAATGCCGGCAACCGAATTTCCGAGCACGGACCATACGAAGCCGAGGCCCAGCGGCCAGCCGACATCGAAACGCCAATCACTGAGGAACGCTGCCAGCGGCACCATCAGCAGCGACGCTCCGGCGAACTGGATGGTGGCGTTGGCGAGCAGATCCACGCCGCCGCCCGTGCGCTTCTGCCACAGCGTGCCAAAGGTCATAGACACCATCGCGCCGATGCATACGGCAAGCGGCATGGGCGGAATGCCGGAGGCGTCGACTGCGCCGAGCTTCGGCATCAGCACCAACGCCGCGCCGAGAAATCCCGTACCGATACCGGCCCAGCGCCGGCCGGCGACATGCTCGCCAAGCATCGGCCCGGCGATGGCAGCCGTCAGGAGTGGTTGCAGGCTGCCGACGAGGGCGGCGATGCCGGCGGGCAGGCCGCGATGCACGGCCCAGAACACGCCGGCGATGTAAATGCCCTGCATCAGCACGCCGGCGATCAGCGCGTCCCGCCCCGCGCGCCCCGATGGCCAGCGCACGTGCCGGACGCAGGCGATCGTGAAAAGCACCACGGTTGTGGCGACGACGCGCACCGCTACGAAGGCCAGCGGCTCCGCATGCGGGGCGACGAGGCGCGCCGTGACGAACCCGGTCGCCCAGATCACCACGAACAGGCTCGGGATCAGGGCGGCCTGCAGCCCGGCGGAGGTCCTCGGCATGATGCGCGGCCTGCACCATGCGACGGGCGGCGATGCAACCTCCCGCATCGGCGGGCTGCCATGCACCGGCTGTGACCGGCGCGCCACCGCCGGCCGCGAAACGGCGCGACGCCCGCCGCCACGTTGACGGACCCGCGCCGGTTCCGCGTAAGTCGGCCCAAGCCCGCCTGCGGGCACCCGGACCGAACCCGAAGCCGCCGTACCCGTGAACCGCACCCGCAAGAGCCTCGACGTCGCCGGAATCGCCGCGCAGCGCTTCGTCGCCCATGACGGCTGGGCCATCGCCAGCCACATCGCGCTGTCGCTGCTGACCTCGCTGTTTCCGTTCCTGATCCTGCTCGCGGCGCTGGCCGGCCTGTTCGGCTCGAAGTCGCTGGCAGACGAGGCCGGCACGCTGCTGTTCGACGCGCTGCCGCGCGAGGTGGCGAACCCCATCGCCGGCGAGGTCCACCGGGTGCTCACCGAGCAGCGCGGCGGCGTGCTGACGCTCGGCGCGGTGCTGGCCCTCTACTTCTCCTCCTCCGGCGTGGAATCCTTGCGCGTCGGGCTGAACCGCGCCTATGGCCGGCGCGAAATGCGCTCTTGGTGGCTGACCCGGCTCGAATCGATCGGCTACGTGATCTGCGGCGCGTTCGCGATGCTCGCCTTCGCACTGCTGGTGGTGCTTGGGCCGTTGTTGTGGCGGCAGGCGGTGTTCGTGGCCCCGGGTCTCGAATCCCTCGGCCTCACCGTCACCATCGCCCGCATCGGCATCACGGCCCTGCTGATCGCGGTGGTGCTGGTGATTGCACACAAGTTCGTCGCGGCCGGGCGTCGGCCGCTGATCGCGGTGCTGCCGGGAATCGGCGTGACGTTGCTGCTGTGGTTCCTCGCGGGCCTAGGATTCGGCTTCTATCTCGACCGATTCTCGAATGCCTACGTCTCGACCTATGGCGGCCTCGCCACGGCGATGGTCTTCCTCGTGTTCCTGTACTGGCTCGCCGCGATGTTCCTGTTCGGCGGCGAGATCAACGGCACGGTCATCGCCGCCCGCCGCCAGCGGCTTCAGGCCCGGATGAAGGCGAAGCAGGTCGAGGCGGCCGGCACGCGGACCTCTCCGCCATGATGCTCGCGAAGTGCCCGATCCTGTGGGGCCGGTGCAACGTCGTCGAGGAGGCGCTGCGCGTGGTGCGCCACCGGGACGTGTTCCTGCACCATTGGTCGATCTACGACCGCTCCGGCCGCATGATCGAGGATAGCGGCTTCTTTCGCGCCTTCCCGGACCACGCCAGCGTCGGCGGCCCGCCCCGGATCGAACCGCCGGCCGCCCCGCCCTGCATGCCCGAGGGCGAGGTGTTCTGGCTCGGGCTGTTCCAAGTCCATTTCGGCCATTTCCTGGTCGGCACGCTGGCGCGGCTCTGGGCGCTGGCGCAGCACGCGGACGCCGCCACCCGCATCGCCTACGTCGGCACCGCCGAGCCGGACGCGCTGTTTGGCCACGATCACGTCCGGCTCTGCCTGGAGGCCCTGGGCGTCCGGCAGGAGCAGCTGGTGCGGGTCGAGGGGCCGATGCGCTTCCCGTCGCTGACCATCGCCGAGCCGTCCTTCGTCGAGAACTTCTCCGCCTCGCCCGTCTACGGCCGGATGATGCGCGACATCGGCGACCGCATCCTCGGCGAGGCCGCCGCCGAGACCGCCCCCCCGGCGGACCTCTGGCTGTCGAAGGCGCTGATCACGTCGGGCAACCGCACCATCGTCAACGAGGCCAAGCTGACCGAGGCGCTCGCGCGCCACGGCATCGCCACCGTGCATCCCGAGCGCCTCGGCTTCGCAGACCAGCTTCGGCTCTGGTCGCGCACCCGCCTCGCCATGGGTTTCTCGAGTTCGGCCTTCCACACGACGGCGTTCCGGGGCGGGCGGCAACTCTGCACGCTGTCGAACAACCTCGCGGCGTCGAGCAACCAGGCCCTGATCGATCGCGTCTGCGGCAACCGGAGCCTCTTCCTGCACGCCATCGACGGCCTGCGCGAAGAAGAGAGCACGGTGCCGGGCTTCACCGTCTCGATGGTCATCGCGGATCCGGCCTGGATGGCGGCCGAACTCGCCCGGATCGCCGACGCCTTCCGCGACCGACGTATCTCGCCGCAAGCGTCTGCGCGCGTACCGCGACGGCTCTGGACGATTCCATCGGGCCCCGCTCCGTTCGGCGAGGATATGGCCGGGCAAGGCGCGGTGAAGGCCCAGCGCCGGAACGGCCGGATCACGCGTTGGCAGATCGGGTGGAAGGCGGTGCGCTCGGTCAACGCCATCACGGTCCGGGACCGCGCCGGCTCGACCCAGACCGCGGCGCTCTCGGTGCAGGTCTCGGGCGACGCCGTCACCTGGAACACGGTTTCGGGGCCGGACGCCATCGAAGCGAGGCCGGACGGCCCGCATGCCACCGCCTTCACCTTCCGCTCGGGCTACCCTCTCCCGACCCACTTCGTTCGGATCGAGGTGATGCCGGGTTCGGATCTGGACATCGGCGAGATCGCCGTGTTCGGCGAGCGATTGGAGCCGGAGGTCGGGCTCCCCGACGCACTGATGCACGCTGTCCTCGACCGCCGTTCGAGCAATATCTCCCCAGCCGGCCCCGTCGGCGTGCTCTCGCGAGCACGAGCCTGGATCGGCTCCCTGCGATCACGACGCCCGACAGGATAAGGTCCGTCAGATATCACACAGTTCTTTTGGCTGTGGTTCTGGCATGACCACGATACCGGCGAGAACCATCAGATTGTATAAAAACATACAATTGATGAACTTACGGGATCTTCGAGCAAGACAGTCGTGAACTTTATGCGGATCGGCGTCGTTGATTGTGCAGCGGCAGACGAGTGCGCCTGAAGGCACACCGATCGGCTTGCTGAAAGCGAAGGGAAACGCTCAATGACGAAGATGATCTCGCGCGCCGGCCTCGGTGCGGTTCTCGCACTCGGCCTGCTGGCGACCTCCGGCGCATTTGCCGAGGAGAAGGCCTCCGACGGCAAGACCTCCGGTTCTGCAGCAGGCAGCACCGCGGAACCGTCCAGCAAGGGTGGTGGTTCGGCCGATAAGAACATGCAGGAGAACGCTGCTTCGGCCGACAAGGAGAAGCAGAAGGGCGCTTCCGGCAAGTAACGCCTTCCCCTTCCAAATCGATTTCCGACGCTCATCTCCGGCTTCGCAGCCGGAGGTGGGCTTTTGCCTATTCACCACTAAACGGGTTCTCTGACGATGTCCGTTTCGCGAAGAATTTCGGGATACCCAGCCGATCCGTCGGGTCGGTGACGGAACTTCGACCCTCTGCGGCGCTTTGACCCTGCGCTCTCTGTGACATCCCTCGCCTGATCGGCCTGCAGTCCTCCCGGACGGCAGGTCTTTTTTTGCCGATACTCTCCGGACCGTCGGATGATCGCGACGGACGTCGCGTCACTCGCGAACGTGTCGCGCGATGCGAGGGGCGACCGAGGTGCAGGTACGAAAAAGGCCGAAGCGGTCCGCTTCGGCCTTACGTGTCTCTGCCCGGCGGTCAGGCGGCGATGGCGACCCGATCTTCGGGCATCACGTCGGCCTCGGCCGCCATAAACTGCGCCCGGGCGAGGTCCGTGAAGCGGCCGCCCTCGGCCACCAACTCGTCGAAGGTACCGCTCTCGACGATCCGGCCTTCGTGGAAGACCAGGATGCGGTCGGCGTTGCGGATCGTCGCGAGGCGGTGCGCGATCACGAAAGTGGTGCGGTCCTTCATGACCTCCTCCAGGGCGCCCTGGAGCTTGCGCTCGGTGGAGGCGTCGAGTGCGCTCGTGGCCTCGTCGAGGATCAGCACCGGCGGGTTCTTCAGGAGAGCGCGGGCAATCGAGAGGCGCTGGCGTTCGCCGCCGGAGAGCGAGCGGCCGCGTTCGCCGATGATTGTATCGAGGCCGTCCATCTGGCGGGCCATGAACTCGCTGGCCTGGGCGCGATCGAGGGCGTCGAGCATCTCCTCGTCGGTCGCATTCGGGCGGCCGACCTGGAGGTTCTCGCGGATCGAGCGGGCGAACAGCATCGGCTCCTGGAAGACCACGCCGATGTTGTGGCGCAGGCTCGTCAGGCCGATGTCGCGGATGTCGGTGTCGTCGATGCGGATCGAGCCGGCACTCGGGTCGAAGCTGCGGTGCAGCAGGCCGAGCGTGGTCGACTTGCCCGAGCCCGTAGTGCCGACCAGCGCGATGGTCTGCCCAGGCGCGGCTTTGAACGAGACCCCGTCGAGGGCTTGGCGGCGGCCGTCATAGGAGAAGGCGACGTCGTCGAAGCTGACCTCGCCCTCGAAGCGGGCGACCTGCACGGCGTGCGGGCGGTCGCGCACGGTGGGCACCGTATCAAGGATCTCGAAGAACTCGCGCATCTTCGGAGCCTGCTGGAACAGGCCGTTGACGAAGGTGACGACGTGGTCGAGGCGCGAGACCAGCATGGTCGCGAGGCTCATGAAGGCCACGACCTCGCCGACGGTGGCCGCGCCGTTCTGGTGCAGGACGATGCCCGTTATGAAGATCGCGGTCATGGTCAGCGTGGCCGAGGCCTTGGTGGCGACGGCGGCGAGCGCCCACCACGACAGGACCGGGATCTGCGCCTTGAGCAGGTTCGAGATGATGCCGTGCATGGCCTCCTTCTCTGCCTTGGCGCGGGTGAAGGACTGGATCACGGCGACGTTGCCGATGGCATCCGAGGCGTGCGCGGCGAGTCCCGAATGGAACTGCTCGACCTTGCCCTGCAGCTGCTCGGTGCGGCGCATAACGAAGGAGGTCAGCGCCGTGAACACGACGACCAGGACGACCAGGATCGAACCGAGCTGCCAGTTGATGAACAGCGTCATCGGCAGCAGCACGCCGAGCGAGACCAGCCCGACGAAATGGTCGCGGAAGAAGCCGAGCCAGAGCCAGGACATGCCGTTGGTGCCCTCGAGCATCGCCTTGAGGACGCGGCCGGAATGGTTGGCCGAGTGGAAGGCGAGCGGCAGGTCGAGCACGTGCTCGAAATAGCCGGCCATGGTCGAGAGGCGGTTGCGGTGGGCGAGCCGATCGGAATGCAGGGCGATGGTGACGCCGGCACCGATGGTGAAGATGCCGAAGCCGACCCAGGCGGCAATCCACGGCACGAGTGTCGCGAAGGCGTTGTGGCCGCGCGTGAGGTGCGTGAGACCGTCGATGATGCGGCCCATGATCAGCGGCTCGGCGAAGGCCGCCACCGCGAGCAGGACGTTCGCGCAGACGAGGCCGATCGCAAGGCGCTTGTCGGCGCCGAGGAGACCCATGACCCGCGCATAGAGACGAATCATCGACATGGTGGACACAGCTCCCAACCCGCCCCGGAGAAACGGTCCGGGCAGAGGCCGCGGCACCGATTCTTCGTCCGATCGCGAACACGGCTCTGGCGGCCCTTATCGCATCGTGACGAAGGGCTTATCGCAAATCCAGGCTGAACGCTGCATGACCCGCGGAATCATTTCCGGGTCCGCTTTTACGGTTCGTTCAGTGTAATTTTTTAGATCTGTGGCACCGCTCCGCCATCTGCGCAGGGCCTAAGGTCGAGCGTCGCGTCATGGATCTCGCAACCGGTGTCGGTTTGCTCGGCGGTTTCGGCGTCGTCTTCACGCTGATCATGATCGATGGCGGCGATTTCAGCGCCTATTACGACAAGCACGCCATGATCGTGATCTTCGGCGGCGCCACCATGGCGACGATGATGCGGTTTCCGTTCTCGACGATCCTGCACGGATTGCCGATGGGCCTGCGCTTCGCCTTCACCATGCGCGCCGTGAAGCCGCGCGAACTCATCGAGGAGATCACCAAGATCGCCGAGGTCGTGCGCAAGTCCGGCCCCATCGCGCTGGAGAGCATGGACATTTCCGATCCGTTCCTGGCGCAGGGCGCCCGCTATATCGCCGACGGCTACGACCGCGAGTTCATCCGCGACACGATGGAGCGCGACCGCGACAACTTCCTGATGCACCTCGACGAGGGCTCGAAGATCTACCGGGCCTTCGGCGACTGCGCTCCGGCCTGGGGCATGATCGGCACCATCCTCGGGATGGTGACGATGTTCGCCCACATGTCGGACCCCTCGAAGCTCGGCCCCGCCATGGCGACAGCGCTACTCGCGACGCTGTACGGGGCGCTGATCGCGAACATGATCGCGCTGCCGCTCGCCGATAAGCTCCACCTCAAGCTGGAGGAGGAGGACGTCTCGCGCTCGCTCATCATCGACGGCATCCTGCTGATCCGCGACCAGAAGAGCGCGACCCTCGTGCGCGAGATGCTCATCGCCTACCTGCCGCACAACACCCGCGAGGACATGTCCGAGGCCGTGGCCTGAGCGGGGAGGATCGTAAGTCGTGGCCAGGAAGAAACGCGGTGGGGCGCATGGCGGTCACGGCTGGTTCGTGACCTTCGCCGACCTCATGGCGCTCCTGATGAGCTTTTTCGTGATGATCGCGGCGTACTCGACCCAGGACCAGAAGAAGATGCAGCTCGTCGCGGGTTCGATGCGCGACGCCTTCGGCGTGAACAAGGATTCGCGCTTCGCCGGCATCATCGAGGTCAACGGGCTGCCCATCGCCGACAAGGTCAAGAACAAGCGCGACATCCCGCCGGAGCAGGCCTCGGATCACACCGCGCCGCCGACGGTGGATCTCGGCATCGACGAAGGCATCCCGCTGAACGGTTACCCGGAGGGCTTCGGCCTCGCAGCCGCCTCGCTGCGTCAGGCGCTGCAGGATATGCCGGAAATCTCCGAGCTGTCGAAGAACGTCATCGTCTCGCCGACGAACAAGGGCCTCGACGTCTCGATCGTCGATCAGGACGGGCGCTCGATGTTCCCGGAGGGCTCGAACCGGCCGAACGAACTCACGCGCCGGCTGCTGGAAAAGCTCGCCCCGGCCCTCGCCAAGATGCCGAACCGCATCACCGTGACCGGCTACACCGCCAGCGAGAAGCCCGGCCGCAGGCCCGCTGCCCCACCCTGGGAGCTCTCGGCCGGCCGCGCCATCAGCGTGCGCGACATCCTCGCGCAGTCTGGCGTCCCCGACGACCGCTTCGCCTCCGTCACCGGCAAGGCCGACACCGAACCGATGTTTCCGGACAACCCGTACCTCGCGGCCAACCGCCGGGTGACGGTGACGCTGCTGTCGGAAGCACCCCCGACGCCCGCGGGCAAGGGGCTGCCGTAACGATCCGTCGGTCTACTTCGCGACGAGCAGCGCCCAGTACACCTTGTACTTCGAGCCCGGCGCGTAGGCGGTGGCGATGCCCATGCGCCCGGCCTCGGCGCTCAGCATCACCGCGTTGTGCGGAGGACTGTCGCGCCACCCCGAAAAAGCTTCGGCGAGGGTGTGATAGCCGGCCGAGAGGTTGGCGCCGGGGGATGCGTAGCCGAGCCGGCCGATCGCGGCGCTGACGGTGCGGCTCTGGCTCGGCTTGTCGGCGACCGCCATGGCGGCGGCCTCGGTCTCGGCGAGCTTCTGGAGCTCCGGATCGACAACGAGCGGGGGCTCGCCACGACCCTTGCGATAGGCTGAGATCATGTCGCGCGCCGCTGTGGTGTCGACATGCGCGTTCGACGTGGTCAGCGGGAGATAGAGGCTCGGCAGCCCCGTGCTCGGCTGCATGTCGCCGGCACAGCCCGTGAGGAGGCCGGCGGCGAGGCCGAGGCCGGACGCGGCACTGAAGCGGCGCAGAAGACGGCGCTCGGTCACGGGTTCTCGACTCCACAGGGTGAGACCCTGAAATGGGACTCCAGCGTGGCCGTCTCAAGTGGCGAGTCGCACTTGGCCGTGGACGGTCGTTCTCGAGGGCGCTGCCAGCTCAGGCCAGTCCCGGCGCCTCCAGGCACCACGCCAGAATACCCTTCTGCGCGTGCAGGCGATTCTCGGCCTCGTCGAACACCACCGATTGCGGACCGTCGATCACTTCGGCCGTGACCTCCTCGCCGCGATGGGCCGGCAGGCAATGCATGAAGAGCGCGTCCTTGCGTGCGGCCTTCATCAGCTTGGCGTCCACCCGGTAGGGCGAGAGCAAGTTGTGACGATAGTGCTCGTCGTCGTCGCCCATCGAGACCCAGCAATCGGTCACGACGGCGTCGGCCCCCTCGACCGCCGCGTAGGCGTCGGTGGTGGCGTTGACGCGGGCGCCCTCGCGCTTGGCCCAGTCCGCGAGCGCGGGCGGCATCGCGAGTTCGGGCGGCGCGGCGACGTTGAGAGTGAAGTCGAAGCGCGCGGCGGCGTGGACCCAGCTCGCCAGCACGTTGTTGGCATCACCCGACCAAGCCACGGTGCGGCCCTGGATCGATCCGCGATGCTCCTCGAAGGTCAGCACGTCGGCCATGATCTGGCACGGGTGCGAGACCTTCGTGAGCGCGTTGATGACGGGCACCTCGGCGTTCTGCGCCAGCTCGACCATCAGGCCGTGATCGAGGATGCGGATCATGATCGCGTCGACGTAGCGCGAGAGCACGCGCGCCGTGTCGGCGACGGTCTCGCCGCGGCCGAGCTGCATTTCCTTGCCGGTCAGCATCAAGGTCTCGCCGCCGAGCTCGCGCATGGCCACGTCGAAGGAGACGCGGGTGCGGGTCGAGGGCCGGTCGAAGATCATCGCGAGTTGGCGCCCGGCCAGAGGCTGCTCGTCGGCGGGCCGGCCCTTGCGGCGGATGCTCTTGATGGCGGCGCTCGCATCGATGATGCGGCGCAGGTCGGCTCCGGAAAAATCCTTGAGGTCGAGGAAGTGGCGGACGTCCCGTCTCGCACCGTTTGCAATCGCGGCCATAATCTCGTGCTTCGCTTGTCGTTCGTGTTCGTACGTGTCGGTCAGGCCGCTCCGCGGACCTGCGCCTCGAGGGTGCTCGCCGCGGCATCCAGGCGCTCGACGGCCTGGGCCACGTCGTCCTCCGTGATGATCAGCGGAGGCAGCAGACGCACCACGTTGTCGCCGGCCGGGATCACGAGCAGTTTCTGCGCGCGGGCGGCGGCGGCGAAATCGGTATTGAGTACGTTGAGCTTGAGGCCGAGCATCAGCCCCTGCCCCCGGATCTCGGTGAAGACCCGCGGGTGACGGTCGACGAGCGCCGCGAGCCGCTGCTTCAGCAGCAGCCCGGTCCGCTGGACCTGCTCCAGGAATCCGTCGGCGAGGATCACGTCGATCACGGCGTTGCCGACAGCCATCGCCAGCGGATTGCCGCCGAACGTCGTGCCGTGCGTGCCGGCAGTCAGGCCGCGCGCCGCCTCCGTGGTGGCGAGGCAGACACCGAGGGGAAACCCGCCGCCGATGCCCTTGGCCACGGTCATGATGTCGGGCGCGACACCGGTCCATTCATGCGCGAAGAATTTTCCGGTACGGCCGACGCCGGTCTGGATCTCGTCGAAGATTAGCAGCAAGCCGCGTTCGTCGCAGATCGCGCGCAGGCGGCGCAGCACATCGTTGTCGATGGCGCGCACGCCGCCCTCGCCCTGAATCGGCTCGATCATCAGCGCAGCGGTCTCGGGGCCGATCACGGCGTCCAGCGCCTCGAAATCGCCGGCCGGCACCTGGTCGAACCCGTCGACCTTCGGTCCGAAGCCCTCGATGTACTTGGCCTGCCCGCCGGCCGCGATCGTCGCCAATGTGCGGCCGTGGAAGGCACCCTCGAAGGTGACGATCCGGTAGCGCTCGGGGTGGCCGCCGACCGCATGGTACTTGCGCGCCATCTTGATGGCCGCCTCGTTCGCCTCGGCGCCCGAATTGGCAAAGAAGGCGACGTCGGCGAAGGTGGCGTCGACCAGCCGCCGGCCGAGCCGCTCGCCGTCCGGGATCTGGAACAGGTTGGAAGTGTGCCAGATCTTCTGGGCCTGCGTGGTCAGCGCCTCGACGAGATGCGGATGCGCGTGGCCAAGGGCGTTCACGGCGATGCCGGCGCCGAAATCCAGGTATCGCTCCCTGTTGTCGGCCACGAGCCAAGCGCCCTCGCCACGCTCGAAGGCGATCGGCGCGCGGGCATAAGTCGGCACGAGGGCGGAGGTGGAAGCGGATGCCAAGGGGCTCTCCGTGACGGGGCCGCACGGGCGGCCGTTCCAAAAGAAAGTGCCGCCTCGAGGACGGGCGGCACGCGGGCGATTACTATGACATGGGCTCTACGTGTCAATTGTGACAGCGTTGCCAACGGGATTCGGATCACCGCAACGCCTTGCGCGCCGGCCTCGGCCCGTGCTCAGAGCGCTGGCAATCAGCCATTCGGTTCGGAGAGACGCGCATGAGTTCGGTCAAGGAACGCCTGGAAAAGCTCGGCATCACCCTGCCGAAGGCGGCGGCGCCGGTTGCGAACTACGTGCCGTTCGTGCGCGTCGGCAACCTCGTGGTGATCTCCGGCCAGATCTGCTTCGGCGCCGACGGCAAGCTCGCCGACGAACACAAGGGCAAGCTCGGCGCGGAGGTCTCGAACGAGGCGGGCATCGCGGCGGCACGGCTCTGTGCACTCAACGTGCTGGCACAGGTCCAGGCGGCGGTGGGCGATCTCGACCACGGCGTCGTGCAATGCGTGCGGCTCGGCGGCTTCATCAACGCCGTGCCGAGCTTTGCCGGCCTCGCCCCGATCATGAACGGCGCCTCGGACCTGATGGTCCAGATCCTCGGCGACAGCGGGCGCCATGCACGCTCCACCGTCGGCGTCGCAGAATTGCCTCTCGACGCGGCCGTCGAGGTCGAAGCCATGTTCGAAGTCCGCTGAGGGTGGCCGCACCCGGCTGGCTCACCGCGCGGCCGATCGCCCATCGCGGGCTGCACAACCGTGCCGCCGGCATTCCGGAAAACACGATCGCGGCGGCCGAGGCCGCGATCGCCGGCGGCTACGCCATCGAGTGCGACGTGCAGCCGAGCCTCGACGGCGAGGCCATGGTGTTTCACGACGAAGGCCTCGGACGATTGACGACGTCGAGCGAGCCGACGGCCTCGCGCAACGCCGCCGACTTATCGAAGCTCGCCGTCGCGGGCACGCAGCAGCGTATCCCGACGCTACCGGAATTCCTGGGCATGATCGCCGGCCGCACGCCGCTGATCATCGAGGTGAAGACGCAGTTCGACGAGGATCCGCGTCTCTCCCGTCGCGTCGCCGAGGTCATCGCCGGCTATACCGGGCCGGTGGCGCTGAAGTCCTTCGATCCGCGCATCGTCGCGGCGCTGGGCGAGTTGGCGAAGGGCGTGCCGCGCGGGATCGTCGCCGAGAAGAGCCAGGAGGATCCGTCCTACGCCCGGCTGACGCGCACCCAGCGCTTCGGCCTCGCCAACATGCTGCATCTGCACCAGAGCAGGCCGGACTTCGTGTCCTGGCGCGTGGACGACCTGCCGGGCGGGGTGCCGTATCTCTGCCGCCAGCTCGGCCGGATGCCGGTCATGACCTGGACGGTTCGCACCGACGACCAGCGCAAGACCGCCGCCGCCCATGCGGACCAGATGGTGTTCGAGGGGTTTCGTCCGTGAGGTGAAGCCGAGACGATCGGCTTCAATTCTCGCAGTCCGGCCGAGCGAAGCCGGCCGGCCACCCCCGAAGAGAAATCAGCGGCAGGCCAGGACCTTGGCACCTTCGGCGACGAACTCTGCGGCGACGCGCTGCTCCGCATCGGCACGGGGGCTGTGGGCGACGCGAGCGGCCTCCCGGGCGAGGCGGGCGTTACAGCCGCAAGAGGGCAAGCCCGTGCCGACCGAAGGAGAACAGGCATCGTGATGCATGCAGGCTTCGTCGAGGGCATCCACCGGCGGACGGCCGACGCCGCGGCTGCCGGGGCCGCAATAATTGCCGTGGAAGACGAGATCGCCCTTGGTATCGGGTTGATCGCCGTCCGAACCGTCGACGTCGGGCGTCTCGATGTTCGGGATTTCGATCCCGGGCAGATTTTGGGCGAAGGCCGGGAGGGCCGCCGTGCCGGCGAAGGCCAACGAAAGGGCGAGACGCCGGCCCGCGCTACGGAGGGGGAAGAAGGCCACGTTCAGTTCTCCTCGATCGATCATAAACCCCTTGCGAGAACCTCCCATCGTCGTAGACGCCGGCAGACAGGCGCAAGGTGTCCGGTCTCGATGGATCAGAACGGTGGCGTTCCCGTCGGGGTTCCCCGCGGCGGGCGTTCCGTCCTGTCGGGAGATCGCGGCCAGAACCGGTCGTTCCGACCCGCGCGGGCGTTTCCTACGCCGGAGCCATTGAGTGGCGACACCCACACTGTATGTGGGTATTTTCTCCACTTGATCCGAGATCGCAACAGAGAAGGTGCCGAAACACACGTCGTGGGATTGTATCCCACATGAAGCGGACTAAGCTCGCGGCCATGTCCGACCCGACCGACAGGCCCGAGCCGACCGACGCCGCATCCCCCCAGGCAGCGAGCCTTCATGCGCCCGTAGCTCGCCTGCTTCGGCCGCTGGTGCGGCTGTTCGTGGCGCGCGGAATCACCTTCCCGGCCCTCACCGACCTGCTGCGCGAGCTCTACGTGAACGTGGCCGAGTACGATTTCGCGCTGGCGGGCAAGGAGCAGACGGACAGCCGCGTGACCCTGCTGACGGGAATCCACCGCAAAGAGGTCCGGCGCCTGCGCGGGGCGGGGGCGCCGGTGAGCCAGTTGCCAGGCGTGGTCTCGCGCACCAGCCGGATCATCGCCCGCTGGATTGCCGCCCCGGAATTCACCGACGGCCAGGGCCGGCCGCTGCCGCTGCCGCGCCTCGCCGAGGAGGCCGGCCCGTCCTTCGAGGCGCTGGTGGCCGGCGTTACGCGGGACGTGCGCCCCCGAGCGGTCCTCGACGAATGGCTCGACCGTGGCCTCGCCGTGCTCGACGACCAGGGCCGCGTCGTGCTGCTCGAAGGCGCCTACCTGCCACGCGGCGGAGGCGAGCCGCAGTTCTCTTGTTTCGGCCGCAACCTGCACGACCACGTCGCGGCTGCCGTCGAGAACATCATGGGCAAGGCGCCGCGCTTCCTGGAGCGCGCCGTGCATTTCGACGGCCTCTCGCAGACGCTCGCGGAGCGACTCGAGGCGCGAGGCCGCGAGATCGCCATGGACGCCTTGAGACAGGCCAACGCCGAGGCGGACGCGGCCTGCATCGACGATCCCGGCGGGACGCATCGCTGGAATTTCGGCATCTACGTGTTTCGCGAGGAGACCCCGCCTGCGATCACGCCCCCGGCCCCCGTCGCGACCGCTTGAGGAGACGCGCCGAGAGCGACGCTTTTTCATCGCGACGCCGCCGCCTACTCGCCTCGGTGCGCCTGCCGCATGCGCAGCAGGCCGATCCGAGCGACCGCGGCATCGGCGGAACGGGCGTGATCGGCACGATCCGCCGTTTCGGCTCCATCGTCGTCAACGACCTGCGCATCGGCTACCCGCATGACGTCGCGGTGCGGATCGACGGCGCGCCGGCCCGGGCGGCCGCGTCTGCGATGCAGGCGGCGGACGCTGAGCGCGCCGCTTTGCGCTCGCCCTCCTACCGTTCACCCTCCGTCCGAGAAATTCGCGGCAGCGCGGGACACATTCGGCGTTCGGGCGTTCTGTGATCGATCCACCCGCCGCGCGGGACCTGGCGCCGGGCGGATGGAGCATGGTTTCGAGGAGTACGGACATGGTGGACACGGATCGCGTCATCGGCGGTGCCAAGGACCTTGGCGGCAAGGTCCAGGGCGCGGTTGGCGACGCCCTCGGCACGTCGCGCGACTCAGTCGAGGGCCGCTACCGCGAGGCGGAGGGCAAGGCCCAGGAGGCCTTCGGCCAAGCCAAGGACAAGGCTCGCGACGTGGCGGACGATGTCGGCGATTACGTCGGCGACGCCTACGAGCGCGGCAGCGACTATGCGCGGGAGGCCTATGACCGCGGCAGCGACTACGCCCGCGAGGCCTACGACCGCGGCGGCTCCTACGTCCGGGACGGCCACCGTGCCGTGACCGCACGCGTGGAAGAGAACCCGATGGTGGCGCTCCTCATTGCCGGTGCCGTCGGCTACGGCCTCGCACTCCTCCTGAACAACGGTAATCGCCGCTAGCCGCCAACGGAAGACCCCGCCGGCCGAAAGCGGCGGCGGGGTTCACGGGGTCATGAAGTCCGCGCTGCCCTATCCGCGGCACCGGGCTCGAACGGCGAGCGGGCGACAGTGCCGCTGGCCCCGTATTCCGAGCATCGATCGTTTTCTGAAATTCGTGGCGCAGGATCGGCCGGTCGTCGCCGGCGATGCGGACATCCTCGCGCGCTCGATCGTGAGGTCGGGAAACGCCGCCATTGAACGGCGGCAAACCGTCATACGACGGCAACGACGCGCCGATCCGATCCGATCAGAGGTCAGAGACGCCGGCCTCAGGCGGAAGGCGCACACCCTGCTCACAATGCCGCGCATCGGCCGTCGGGCGGTTTGAACCCTCCTGACAATTCCCTGACAGGTCGAGTCAGCCCTGCGAGGAGGCGCGATGTCACAAGACAGCGCCCCCGGCGAAACAGCGTGCGCTCCGCAGCGCTGCCGGAGGAAGCAGGACGACGGCATGCTCACCTCGGCTTTGATCCCGGCACTGACCAGCGCGGCGATTTTTGCGCTCGCTTTTCTCAGCAGCTTCATATCACGACAATTTCGATTGGCGCCAAATTGAAGTATTTACAAATCCTGTTATGATATCGTTAGTAAAAATTACCACGCGCCCTTGATGCAGCCAAATATCGAAGGATTGCAGCTCGATGACATCTCTTTATGCAATATCTCCTGGTCTTGAAGCGGCCTGTCTGGGCTTTTCGGCGGGTATTATCTTGGCAGCCATCACCTTTGCCGGGATAAAGGTGTTTGGTCACAGATATAATTTCTGAGATTTTGCGACTGGATCGCGACAAGAGTCGATCGGTCCGAAATCGCTCCGCGGAGCGAAGGGCGGTCGCGGGACCAAGGCGATCTGCGTGCAACGTGGCTGAGTGAGCATGCCACGCCCTGCCGGGTTGACCCACGACTGCCGGAGTCAAGCACGCAGCGGACCAGGTCTCCGGGCTACGGAACTGCCAGGAGAGTCCACTCTGCCGGACTGACGTCGAGCGACGCTTCGGCGTCACGGATCGGCATGGGGCATGACGGACCGAAAAGCCGAATCGGCAAGATCAACGCCCCGAGCCGGCAGCGCCGACGGCGAGCAGATAGGATTATCCAGCGCTCACATCGAAGTTAGAATAAATAAAAACTTCGATCTTTCAGCAAGAAGTCTGCTCTTTTCCCGTGATATTCTCGTATTGAGTACGGATTTTTCCGCTGCTAGACCGAGCCGATCGACCAAGTCCGGCAACCAAGCTTCCGGATACGGGTTTGCTCCCGGCATGTCGGCCCGGACGATGCCTGTTCGGGCATGCCGGGCCCCGATCGTAGAGGCGCTCGCCGACGGGCGAACCAGTACAGACCATGCAGGACGCCGTTGCGAGGCAGGACCTCATCGATATCCTGCTCGCGGACCGCAAACGGTTCGTCGAGGTGGCGCAACGCGTCCTCAAATGTCGTGCCCGAGCGGAAGACGTCGTGCAGGAGGCGGCCCTGCGGATCTGGCAGAGCGGCTCCGGGACCGAGCTGCACAGCCCCAAGGGCTACGTGCGCCGCATGATCCGCAACCTCGCCATCGACGCCGTACGGCAGGTCGGCTTCGAATGCCGGCTGCTCGCGCCGATCGCCCATGCCGAAGGCGCCGCCAGCCCATGTGCCTGCCCGCAGGAGCGGATGGAGGCCTGCCAGGCCCTCAAGGCCGTCTTCGCGGCGCTCGACCTGGCACCCGCCCGCACCCGCCGGGCGATCCTCGCCCACCGCCTCGACGACGTGCCGCAGAAGACCATCGCCGCCGAGAACGGCGTCTCGCCGACGCTGGTGAACTTCATGATCCGCGACGCCACGGCGCTCTGTCGCAGGGCGCTCGACGACGAAATCGGAATGGTACCGGCTGCGGTCGCGGCCTGAGGCTCCGCGGACGGAGGAAGCCGGAGTATCTGGCGCAGCCGCGGGTTTGCACGGCCTTGCCGTTTCCAAGGATAGGTATCCGAGCGTTTTGCGCCCGCCGCCGCCGGATGTTAGCCCGGCCCTCGGCCGCGCAGCGGATCGTCCGGGATGGCGCCGCGCAGCCGCAAATGGTCGCAAACGCGGAGGCCGTGTGACGACACCCCCTATCGGCGGAGCCCTCGGCGACGGCGTCCACCGGCTGACGCTGCGGGTCTATTACGAGGACACCGACTTTTCCGGCTTCGTCTACCATGCGAGCTACCTGCGCTTCATGGAGCGCGGGCGGACGGAGCTGCTGCGTTCGCTCGCCGGAGATCAGTCGGACCTGCACCGGGACGCGCGCGGGCTCGTCTTCGTGGTGCGGAAGATGGCCCTCGACTTCCTGAGGCCCGCGAGGATGGACGACCTGCTCGACGTGCTGACCTGGTCGAGCGAATTGCGCGGCGCCTCGATGCACCTGTCGCAGGAGGTCCGTCGCAACGGCGAGACGCTGACCCGTGCCGACGTGGTCGTCGCCTGCGTGCGCGACGGCCGCGCGATCCGGCTGCCCGATTCGCTCAGGCGCTCGCTCACCCCCTCGATCCCCGTCGTCGGCTAACCGGCTTTCCGGCAGACGATCAGCGCTCCGGCGAAATACGGGTCGGGCTCGGTGGGCAGCAGCGTCACCGACGCCATGCCGCGAGCGAACAGCGCTTCGGTGATCTCCGCCACGGGATAGAGGTTCATCTGCATGCCGCCGTCGTGCAGCGGGCGCCCGCGAAGCAGATTCCAGGCGGTCTGCGCGAAGGGCACCCGGTCGCGCAACCTGCGGACGAGATGCCAGCCGCGCGAACGGCGGCTCATGATCGGAACGTCGAGGGCGAGCACGCCGCCCGGCGCGAGCCGGTCCGCAATGCCGAGGATCACGTCGCGGCCGCGCTGCGGATCGATATGCTGGAGCACGATCAGGCTCATCGCGAAATCAATCGGCTTCGAAACCTCGTCGACGCGGTTGCAGAGCGTGAGGTTGGGCACGCTTTGAGCCGTCGCATTGCTCCGGAGTTCCCGCAGCATGCCGGGCGAGACGTCGATCGAAGTCACGTCCGCGAAACGGCGGCCGAGGGGCAGGCTGAGGCGTCCGACGCCGGCGCCGAAATCCACCGCATGGTCGCGCCGCACCGGGCCGACGGCGGCCTCGACCTGCGCCAGGACCCGCTCCACCGAGCGCTCGCCCGAGGCGAAGAAGGCGCCCTTGTTCGCGGCGATGTTGTCCTTCCGGTAGGCGTCGAGGGTGAGGACGCCGTAATACGGGTCGCTCTCGCCGTAGCGTTGCCAGATTGCGTCGGACGACATCATGCACTCCTGTTGCCGACGACTGAACATCGTTTCGGACGGAAGTGCACGCGCAATCGAGCCGGGCGCGGCCGGAAGTTGACGACGCGGTTAAAACCGTGGCCGTGGGGCTTCAGGCCGCCCCCACCGGGTCCGCGCCGAAGGTCGCACGGCTCACCGGATCAGCCGTACGAACACCGTGCGGCCGTAAGATAGCCCGGATCGACAACCATTCCTTAACCTTGACGCGCGCCTAAACTGGATCGCGAAAAGGTCGCGACGACCATGCGGCGGCCGGACAAGCTCGACCCTTACTTTCGACAGATTCCCGAGCGATCTCCTTTGATATCGCTCAAGGATCCGGCGAGAGCGCGGGGCCCGGCAGGGACGCCGCACCCGTCGTCGCGCCTTGGGGACTCTTGGGATCACGACCGATGAATCCAGCCGATGCCATGCAGGCCGCACCTGCCATCGACATGAGCCTGTTCGGCCTGTTCTGGCAGGCCCACTTCGTCGTCAAGCTCGTGATGGTGGGGCTGCTCGTCGCCTCGGTCTGGTGCTGGTCGATCATCGTCGACAAGACGCTTCTCTTCCGCCGCACCGATGCCGAGATGGACGCCTTCGAGGAGGCGTTCTGGTCCGGCCGCTCGCTGGAAGAGCTCTACCGCTCCTACAACGACCGCCCGGCCACCGGTCTCGCCGCAGTCTTCGTCGCCGCCATGCGCGAGTGGAAGCGGTCGTTCGAGGGTTCGGGCCGTCAGGTCCAGTCGCTCAGCCAGCGCATCGAGAAGCAGCTCGACGTCACCATCCAGCGCGAGGTCGAGAAGCTCGAATCGCGCCTGCTCTTCCTCGCCTCGATCGGCTCGGCCGGCCCGTATATCGGCCTGTTCGGCACGGTCTGGGGCATCATGACCGCCTTCACCTCGATCGCAGCCTCGAAGAACACCTCGCTCGCCGTCGTGGCTCCGGGCATCGCCGAGGCCCTCTTCGCCACCGCCATCGGCCTGTTCGCGGCAATCCCGGCGGTGCTCGCCTACAACAAGCTCCAGGCCTCGGTGGCGAAGTCGCAGTCGCGCCTCGAAGGTTTCGCCGACGAGTTCTCGGCCATCCTCTCCCGCCAGATCGACGAGCGCCTCTCGCTCGCCGCTTGATCCCAGAAACGTAGGAACAGCCTGATGGGCATGAGCCACGGTGCGGGTGGTGGCGGCAAGCGCCGCCGGCGGGGCAAGCGCGGTCCCGGCCCGATCAACGAGATCAACATGACGCCGTTCATCGACGTCGTCCTAGTGCTGCTGATCGTGTTCATGGTCGCCGCACCGATGATGACCGTGGGCGTGCCGCTCGACCTGCCGCAATCGAAGGCGAGCCCGCTCAACTCCGACGTCAAGCCGATCACGCTTTCGGTGCGCCAGTCGGGCCAGATTTTCCTCGGTGAGACCGAGCTGAAGGACGACGACATCGTGCCCCAGCTCATGGAGACGTCGAAGGCCGGCACCGGCACCGAGGAGCGCGTCTTCGTGCGCGGCGACAAGCGCGTCGAGTACGGCCGCATCGCGCAGGTGATGGCGATCGTCACCGGCGGCGGCTTCAAGAAGGTGGCGCTCGTCACCGAACCGGAACAGAACTGAGGGACGCCGGCAGGTGCGCTTCCCCTTACCTTCCTTCGATCGCAGCGAGCCCGGCGTCTGGGTCTCCGCCGGCACGCATGTCGCGTTGCTAGCGCTGGCCCTGTTCGCGGTGGCGGCGCCCGCTTTGCCGAATGCCGACGAAGGCGTGCCGGTCGAGGTGCTGACCGAACAGCAGTTTTCGGAATTGACCCGCGGCGAGCGCAACGCCGAGAAGCCGCAGGAGAAGCCGAACAAGGCCGACCGCGTATCCGAGAAGGTCGAAGATCGCGAGCCCGAGAACGCCAAGGTCGACAAGCCGGCGCCCCCGACCCGTCCCGCCGACATGAAGGTCGCCTCGGTCGACGAAATCCCGCTGCGCGCCGAGCCCTCCGAGACCGTCAAGGAAGAGGCCGCGGCCGCAGCTGCCAAGGCCGCCGAAGCCAAGGCGGAAGCCGAGCGCGCCGCCGCCGCCAAGGCGGAGAAGGCTGCCGAAGTGAAAGCCGCGAAGGCTGCGGAAGCCGCCGCGAAGGCCGAGAAGGCCGAGGCTGCCAAGCGCGACGAACTGCAGAAACTCGTCGAGCACGAGGAGGCCGAGGCGGTCGCCAAGGAAGCCGCAGCGAAGGAATCTGCAGCCAAGGCAAAAGCCGAGGCCAAAGCGAAGGCAGACGCGAAAGCCAAGGCGGAAGCCGAGGCGGAAGCGAAGGCCGAGGCCCAACAGAAGCTCGCAGAAGCCAAGGCCAAGGCTGAGTCCGACGCGAAGGCGAAGGCCGATGCGGTCGCCAAGGCGCGGGCCGAGGCGGCGGCAAAGGCCAAGGTGAAAGCCATGGCCGAGGCGAAGGCCAAGGCGGATGCCGAAGCCAAGGCCCGCAAGCAGGCCGAGATGGCCGAAAAGTTCAACGCCGGCGACATTAAGGAACTGCTCGCCAATAAGGCGCCGTCGCAATCCACCGGCTCGACCGGCCGCGAGGTCCAGCGGACGGCCTCCCTCGGCACCACGACGGGCAACGCCCAGAAGCTGTCGCCGTCCTTGCGCGACGCCCTCGTCGGCATGCTTCAGCAGCAGATCGAGCGCTGCTACTCGGCTCCGCCCGGCGCGGCGCAGGGCGTGATCCTGCCGATGCTCGACATCAAACTGAACGCGGACGGATCGCTGACCTCCGAGCCGCGGATCTTGCGCTCGGGTCAGAACGCGGTCGACCAGTCGATCGCGCAGGCCGCGCTCCGGGCCGTGCGCCGCTGCGCGCCCTACAAGATTCCGTCGCAATACGCGCCGTATTACAACGACTGGAAAGCCATCAACGCCGAGTTCGAGTTCTCGCGGGTGTAGGCCAAGCGCGACGCGCGCTCCTCCCCCTTGTGGGGAGGAGTTGGAGGTGGGGGTGGCGTCGGATGAGCCGCCACGGTGCCTTCTGAACCACTCCCACCCCTACCCCTCCCCACAAGTGGGAGGGGGGAGCCACACCCGGACCCTCTCCCTATCCGGAAGCGATCATGACGCAGCACTTCCTCACCCGGCGCAGCCTCGCCGCCGCCTTCACCGCGCTCGCGCTGAGCCTGGCCGCCGCGGCACCCGCGCAGGCCCAGCTCCAGCTGCGCATCGGCGGCGGCGCGTTCCAACCGCTGCCGATCGCGGTCGTCGATTTCGCGGGCGACCCGAGCCTCGGCACGCTGATGTCGAGCGTGGTGACGAACAATCTGCGCCGCTCCGGCTATTTTTCGCCGTTGGAGAAGGCCCGCTTCCCCGAAGCTCCGAGCTTCGACGCGGCGCCGAACTTCGAAAAGTGGCGCGGCACCGGCATCCAGGCGCTCGTCACCGGTCGCGTCGGCCGTGACGCCGGCGGCAAGCTCAAGGTCGAGTTCCGGCTCTGGGACGTCACCTCGGGTCAGCAGGTCACCGGCCAGCAATACGGCACGGATCCGGGCAATGCCCGCCGCGCCGGCCACCTGATCTCCGACGTGGTCTACACCAAGATCACCGGCATCGGCGGCTACTTCGACAGCCGAGTCGCCTTCATCGACGAGTCCGGGCCGAAGGAGCGCCGCCGCAAGCGCCTGATGGTGATGGACCAGGACGGCGCCAACGTCCGCGCGCTGACCTCCGGCGACGTCTCGGTGGTGGCCCCGCGCTATTCCCCGGCCGGCCAGGACATCGCCTTCATGACGCAGGCCTCCGGCCAGCAGCCGAAGGTGCAGATGATCGACCTCGAGAGCGGCACCCGCCAGACGGTGGGCAGCTTCGATTCGATGAGCACGAGCCCGCGCTTCTCGCCGGACGGCCGCCGCCTCGTGATGAGCGTGCAGCAGGGCGGCAACGCCGACATCGTCACCGTGGACATCGCCTCGAAGGCCCAGCACCCGGTGACGCAAGGGCTCGCCATCGACACGTCGCCGACCTACTCGCCGGACGGAGGCCAGATCGTGTTCGAATCCGACCGAGGCGGCTCGCAGCAGATCTACGTGATGGGCGCCGACGGCGGAAACCCGCATCGCATCTCGTTCGGCGAAGGCTCGGCCTCGCAGCCGGCCTGGTCGCCCAAGGGCGACCTCATCGCCTTCACCCGCCAGCGCAAGGGCGGCTTCGCCATCTGCGTGATGAAGCCCGACGGCTCCGGCGAGCGCGTGCTGACCGAAGGCTTCCACAACGAGGGCCCGACCTTCGCGCCGAACGGCCAATACGTGATGTTCTTCCGTGATCCGGGCGGCCAGGGTGGCGGCAAGCTCTACATGGTCGACATCACCGGCAAGGTGGAGAACCCGGTGCCGACGCCGTCCTTCGCGTCGGATCCGACGTGGTCGCCGTTGCTGGCGGGGCGGTAGACCAAGCCTCTATCGACGCACCGACAAGGTTGAATGTACCATTTTTTGGTACATTATGTCGTGAGGAGAAGCCTTCATGGCGCGCAACACGTCCATCTCGCTCGGCGATCATTTCGCACATTTCATCGACAGGCAGATCGATGGTGGGCGCTACGGTTCGGCGAGCGACGTCGTACGGGCCGGCTTGCGCCTGTTGGAGGAGCAGGAGGCGCGGCTCGAAACTCTCCGGGCCGCGCTGATCGAGGGTGAGGCCAGCGGCACGCCGGAGCCCTTCGAGACAGAAGCCTTCCTTCTCGCCAAGCGCGCACTGAGATAGGCCATGGGCTTCACGCTCTCGCCCAGGGCGCGGGCTGATCTCGACGGCATCTGGGACTACACGGCCGAGCACTGGAACGCGGATCAGGCCGACCGCTACATTCGCCAATTGGCCGAGGCTTTCGGCAATATCGCTGACGGATCAATTCCGGGCCGCGCCGCGAACGACATCCGAAAGGGCTACTTTAAGGTGCCGGTCGGTTCGCACGTCGTCTTCTATCGCCACGCCGCGGCAGGCGACGTCGTCGTGATCCGCGTGCTGCACCAGCGAATGGACGTCGCGCGGCATCTGTAGCGCTCGCGCGACTACGCGGGGCGGTTAAAGCCTTGAGCTAAATACCATTATCCCTTCCGCAAGAAACGGAAGTCCAAGGAGGGATAATCGCTTCTGCAGCAATTGCCGAGAGCAGGCGAACCGTCCCCCGCTACACCATCAATCGATCCCGCGCCTTCAGCGCCGGAAACAGCCGCCCCCACACCATCGCGACGAGCAGCGTAGCCAGTCCACCTGCAACGACGGCCGGCGCGGCGCCGACGAGGGCTGCGAGCGTGCCGGATTCGAATTCGCCGAGCTGGTTCGAGGCGCCGATGAACACCGATTCCACGGCCGAGACCCGGCCTCGCATGGCATCCGGCGTCTCGCCCTGAACCACGCTCTGGCGGACATAGACCGAGACCATGTCGGCGGCGCCGGCCACGAGGAGGCTCGCCATCGAGAGCCAGAAATCGTGCGAGAGGCCGAACACGACCGTCGCGAGGCCGAACAGGGCCACGGCCATCAGGAGTTTCGGCCCGGCCCGGCGCGTGAGCGGGCGGTAGGCGAGCCAGATCGCCACCGCGACAGCGCCGACGGCCGGCATGCTGCGCAGCGCGCCGAGCCCGAGCGGGCCGACATGCAGGATCTCGGCGGCGAAGATCGGCAGCAGGGCGGTGGCGCCGCCGAGCAGCACCGCGACGAGATCGAGGCTGATCGCGCCGAGCACCACCGGCTGCGCACGGATGTAGGACAACCCCGCCGACAGGCTCGCCCAGGTGATCGCGCCCCGCGCGGCCGGTTTCTCCGGCCGGAAGCGGATCGCGGCGACGAGGAGGCTGCCAAGCGCATAGATCGCGGCCGAAACCCCGAAGACCGTCGTCGGCCCGAGCACGTAGAGGACGCCGCCGAGCGCCGGCCCGATCACCGCGGCGCTCTGCCAGAACGACGACACCCAGACCACGGCGGTGCCGAAGTGTTCGCGCGGGACCAGGGTCGGCAGGAGCGCGCTCAGCGCCGGACTGGCGAAGGCGCGACCGATCCCCATCACCACGACGAGGGCATAGATCGGCCAGACCGAGTGGCCGCCGAGCAGGGCGAAAGCGAACAGACCGACTTGCGCGAGGGTCGCCAGACTCCAGGCGCCCGCAGCGATCAGACGCCGGTCATGGCTGTCGGCGACGTGACCGCTGATCGGCGCGGCGAGGATCGCCGGCAGGAAGGCAGCGAGCCCGGTGAGGCCGAGGGCGAATGGGCTGCGGGTGAGATCGTAGACGAACCAGCCCACCGCGACGACCTGCATCTCGCTGGCCAGACTGGTCAGGAAGCGCGCTGCGCCGAAAAGCCTGAAATCGCGGTTGCGAAACAGCGCCAAGCCGGTGGAGGAAGGCGACGTCATTGCCGGCCCGCTTGCCGTGCACCGAGCACGTGCGTCAAGCACCATGCCGTAGCCATCGCGATGAACGGGTACGGCGTGTAAGAACCTCGGCCCAGGGAGACACGGGATTTTGATGGAGCAGGACCGCGACGGTTCTCGGACGGCCGGGACGAACGGTAACGGCGAAGCCAGCGCGCTGCGGCTCCTGCAGGCGGCGTCCGGCCGTCGCCTTCTCGCCATGCACGCGCTCATCGTGGTCGTGCTACTCGCCACCGCCCAGAATTACGACGGCTCGATCCATCCGATCAGCCACTGGATCGTGCTCGTCGCCTACGCGATCTGCTCGCTTGGGCTCGGCCTCGCCGAACGCCGGGACCGGAGCGGCGAGACGCGCAACGGCGTGAGCTTCGCCAGCCGCCGCGCCGAGGCGCTGGCTTGGGCCTCGACGGCGCTGAATGCGGGCGTCGCGATCTATGTCGAGGTCGAACACCTCCTCGTCGGCGCGAATGCCGGCTTCGACGACGCGGCCGGCGCAGTGAGCAAGCTGCCGGCCTTCCTGCTCCTGCTGCAGACCGGGCTGACCATGCGGGTCTCGCACACGGTCGCATTCGCCGGCGCCGTGACGCTGGCCTGGAGCGGCACCATCCTCCTGGCCGTCCGGGAGGAGGCGCTGCTCGGTCCACATGTCAGCCTGTCGGACGAGGCGCCGACGCTCCTGACTTTCATTGCCACGAGCCTCGTCGTCGTCGACGGCGTCCGCCGCCTGCGCAGCGCAGTGACGATGGCGCTCCGCCTCGAACACGAACGCACCATGCTCGCCCGCTTCGTCCCAGGAAGCGTCGCCGTCGAACTCGCCCGCGAGGGCGGCCTCGGCAGCGTACGGGAGCGGCATGCCTGCCTGTTCGCGCTGGACATCCGCGGCTTCTCCGCTCTGACGCGCGAACAGCCGCCCCAGCAGGTCGTGCGTGCGCTCCTCGACGTGCGCGCCCTGACCCATACCAGCGTCACGCAACACGACGGCATCGTCGACAAGTACATCGGAGACGGGGTGCTGGCTCATTTCCTGGTGGGATCGCCGGAGCGTCAGGCGCGCGCCGCGCTCGATGCCGCGCGGACGATCCGCACGCGCCTCGACGCGCTGAACCGGGAGCGACGGGAGGCGAAGCTGCCGCCGCTCGCCATCACCATCGCGCTGCATGCCGGCCACGTCCTCGCCGGGGTCTTCGACGACGGGTTGCGGGCGGAGTTCACCGTACTCGGGCCGGCCATGAACATGCTCGCCCGCCTCGAAGCGCAGGCGAAGTCCGAGAACCTCGCTCTGGCCGCCTCCGACGAGGTCGTGCGCCTCCTCGCCGGACACCTGCCAGACGGCTTCCGCACCACCCGCGCCGGCACGGCCGACGTGCAGGAGGGACGCCTACCGGCCCTCTACGCCCTGACCGACGAGACCCCTGCCCCGGTGCCGAGCGCCTGATCGACACAAAAAGGGCCCGCATGGCGTCCGCCATCCGGGCCCGGCATAGCGCCGATGCGGATCAGCGGGCGCGGCGGCCGGTGGTGCCGGCGGCCCAATGCGGCTCGACCAGGCGGCTACGGACGTTGTGCGCCCCGGCATTCTCGGAAACCATCGGCTGGCCGAGGATCTGACCCGTGCTGTGGTGCTGCGAGTGAGCCGATCGAGGATCGTGGTACGGGTCGCTGACGTAGGAGCTCATGTGAGCGCCACCGGCGGCCTGACGGCTTCCGCCGCTGCTCTCGGCTTGAGCGGCCATCGGCAGGACGAGGGTGCCGGCGAGAATAGCGCAGGCGGCAAGGCTCTTCATGGGACGTACTCTCTATTTTGAATTCGGTCGCCGCCGGAGTCCGAATCCCGCGGCACATCGACAGCCTACTTCAATATTACTTGAATATCAGTGCGATTTATCACCAAACAATACTCAGATTCTAATCCGTTCAACTCAGACGCAGGGTGCATTTCCACACGAGCCTGATCCGGGTAGAAGAATTTTCGGGATTAAATCCAATCTGAAGCGCAATTTTTGCCGCGCGCGGTCGAGGGTCGAGCTGGTCCTGGGAACGGTCGGCATCGGATGCGGGTTTCCAGCGCCAGAGCCGCGATGATACGGACAACGGACCCGCGATCGGCGCGGCGGAGACGAGATCCGGTGCAGGGGCGCGCGACGCCATGAAGGGCTATGCAGCCAATGCGCAGATCATGGCGGATGTCGCCGCCGTGATCGAACAGGCACGCCTCGAAGGGCGCGACCTCGCGACGGCCCTGCGCATCGCCCGCGTAACGCTCGCCTATGTCAGCGGCCCGAATCCAGATCCGGAGCAGGCCAAGGCGCTCGAGAGCTTCGACCAGCACCTCAAGACCATCGCGGAGTGATCGGCCAGGACGGTCATGGTTCGGTTCAGCCCATCTGCGCGATCAAGGTCACAGCGCCGAACACCAGAACCGCCGCCACGGCAAGCGCCATGAGGATCAGTTGCGGGCGTGATTCGCGCAAAGGGTCGTCGTTCATTCCGGGAGCCTAGATCAGGGCGTGGCGACGCGGAAGCGCAGCCGGCTCGCGATCACCGCATCGTTTGGTTCTGCTATGTTGAGGCCATGAACGCCAACGCCCCGCCGCCGGCCTCGGCAGCCCCTGCCCGGCCGCCCTCCGTCGAACGTTTGCTCGCCGCACCCGAGGCCGCAGCCAGCCTGACGGCCCATGGCCGCAGCGCCGTCCTGCACGCGATCCGCTCGGTGCTGGCGGACGGGCGCACGGGCCGGGAAGCCCTGGTCGACCCGATAGCCATCTTCGCCCGCGTCGATGCGCGTCTGGTTCAGGACAACCGGCCCTCGCTGCGTCCGGTCTTCAACCTCACCGGCACGGTGCTGCACACCAATCTCGGCCGGGCGCCGCTGCCGCCGGAGGCGGCGGAGGCGGTCGCGCGGGTGATGCTGCAGGCCTCGAACCTCGAATACGACCTCGCCCGCGGCGAGCGGGGCGAGCGCGACGACCATGTCGAGGCGCTGATCTGCCGCTTGACCGGCGCGGAGGCGGCGCTCGTCGTCAACAACAACGCGGCGGCCGTGCTCCTCGTGCTAAACGCGCTGGCCATGGGCCGCGAGACCATCGTCTCGCGCGGCGAACTCGTGGAGATCGGCGGCTCGTTCCGCGTACCGGACGTGATGATGCGGGCCGGCAGCCGTCTGCGCGAGGTCGGCACCACGAACCGCACGCATCTGCGCGACTATGCCGAGGCGATCGGCCCCGAAACCGGCCTCGTCATGAAGGTCCACCAGAGCAACTACGAGATCCGCGGCTTCACGGCGGAAGTCGAGGAGGCGGCGCTCGGAAAGCTCTGCCGCGAGCGTGCGATCCCGTTCGCGGTCGATCTCGGCAGCGGCAACCTGATCGACTTCGCGGCCTACGGCCTGCCGCCGGAGCCGACCGTGCGCGAGGCGGTCGCCAACGCCGACCTCGTCACCTTCTCCGGCGACAAGCTGCTCGGCGCGGTCCAATGCGGCATCGTCGCCGGCCGGCGCGAGCTGCTGGCCGGCATCCGCAAGAACCCGCTGAAACGCGCGCTGCGGGTCGACAAGATGACCTACGCTGCGCTGGAGGCGGTGCTGCGTCTCTATCTCCACCCCGAACGCCTGCACGAGCGGCTGCCGGCTTTACGGCTTCTCACCCGCAAGACGACGGAGATCGAGGCGCAGGCGCGACGGCTGCTGCCGGAGGTCGCAACGCGGATCGGCGCGGGGGCACGGGTCACTGTCGAACCCTGCATGAGCCAGATCGGTTCGGGGGCGCTGCCGGTGGAGACCCTGCCGAGCGCCTGCCTCGCTTTCCACCCGCCCGAACAGAGCGCGCGTGGCGAAGGCACTTGGCTGAAGCGGCTGTCGGAGCGTTTTCGGGGATTGCCGATGCCGGTGATCGGCCGGATCAGCGACGGGGCGTTGCGGCTCGACCTGCGGACGCTGGAGGACGAGGCCGGGTTTTTGGCGCAGATCGATGGGTTCGCGCTTTGAAAGACTATCCGACGAGGTCGTCGATCGTGACCCCAAGCGCGTCTGCTAAGCTTCTCAGCGTATCGACGGTACCCTCGCGCTTGCCCGTCTCGATTTGGGAGAGGAACGGCTGCGCGATGCCGGCCTCCTCCGCCAACACCTTGGCGGTCATGCCACGATGCTCGCGCCAGACGCGGATGCGGCTCTCGCCGGAGAGCAGGCGATCCACGATCTCGGACGGGACCAACTCCTCCTCCCCCGCGGCGAGCCTGCGACGGTACTCTTGAACGGCGAGGCGATCCGCATTGTCTTCGGCGGCCTCGGCTAGGAGTTTGAAATCGGCCTCGGACAGCATGACGAGACGTTCGCCGGCCGGCGTGACGATGGTCTGTGCGTTAATGCCTCGTCCTTCCCGAACCATCGCAGCGCTCACACCGGCTCCGCCACCCGAAATGCCTCGATCCCCCGCCGCTCCGGGTTGATCGCCGCGAGCGCGCGCTTCGCCGCCTCCAGCGGATGCTCCGACTCGATACGGACGGAGGCGAGATCGGGGCTTTTGTACACGGTGACGATGGTGTCCATCACCTCGGTCAGCGTGGTGCGCTTGTCCTCGGGCGCAGCGATCAGGAGCTGCAGTCCCCAGGCGTGGAACAGGTCGACCAGCGCTTGAGAGTTGCGCACGTCGAGCTTCGAGAAGGCCTCGTCGAGGAGGCAAAGGCCGAGGCCGGGATGCTCGTGGCCGGGGCGGTCGCCGGGGTAGTAGGCGGAGGCGAGCGAGGCGGCGATGGCGACGTAGAACGGGGCCTGCGCCTCGCCGCCGGAGCCGCGGGTGGCGCGGTTCGAGAGGGTGGTGCGGTTGCCGGCCCCGTCCCGCATGCCGATCTCGTAGACGAAGTAGTTGCGGTAGTCGGCGAGCCGCGCGGCGCTCTCCTCACCGGCGATCAGCGCAGTGATCTCTTCCATCGCGGCCGACAACGGACCGTCCTCGACCTCGGGCAGCACCGCCTGCGCGGCGTCGGGCGAGCGGGCAACCTCGGTGGCCAGCGCGTGGACGGCGGCGTAGCGCCTGTCGACCACCGCCTCGAAGGCATAGGTCTGGCCGGTGAACTTTTGCGAGGACAGACGCTCGTTCAGCGCGTCGAGCCGGGTCTTCACGCGCTCGAAGCGGTCGGCGAGGCGGGTTAGCAGGTCCTCGGTCATCAGGCGCCGCATCTCGCGGTTCGCCCGCTCGGCCTGGTCGCGGTAGCGGCGCAGCTCGTGCCCCTCGACCGAATCGTGCTCGCGCCGCGCCCAGGCATAGCCGAAGGCGGCGGTGGCCTCATCGCGGCCGAGGGGATTGTCGATGCGGCGCTGCACGCAGTACTCGGCGAGATCGCGCTCGGCGGCCCGACCCTCGGTGCGGGCGGTCTCGAGTTCTGAGCGGGCGGACGTACGAGCGGCGCTTGCGACAGCCGCGAGTTCCTTCAAATCGAGACCGGCGAGATCGGCGCGCATCTCGCGCAGCAGCGCCGGATCCAGCCCCTCGGCGCGCGCCATCCGAATGCGCAGGGAATCGCCGCCGGCCCAGCGGGCATAGGCCGTACGACGGGCACCCAACGCGGCGCGGGCAGCGTCCCGAGCGGAACCAAGCTTCGCTTTCAGTCCCGCTTCCTCGGCCAAAAATCCGTCGCGCTTGGGCTCGAGTACCTGCACCAACTCGGTGAGATAGGCCGAGCGCTCCTTGGTGAGCTCGCGGATCTCGGCCTCCAGCGCACCGGTATCGGCCTGCTTGAGCTGTTCGTGCTCGGTGGTGAGGCTACGACGCCGGCCCTCGATCGTGTCGGCCTCTTCGCGCAGGGTGGCGACATCGAGGCTCGCTGCGGAGAGACGGGCGCGAAGCGAGGCGGCTATGCGGGCGGCCTCCCGCATCACGGTGGCTTCGCCGCGCAGGCGTCGCGCGTCCTCGACGGCGGTTTCGAGGTTGCGGCGGCCCTCGGCCGTAGGCCCGCGCTGACCGCGGGTCATCATCAGCTGCACGGGGCGCACCACGGAGTAGGCCATGCCGGAGGTCGAGCGGCCGCTCGGCGCGACGGCGCGGCTCATATGGGCCAGCGCCGCGTCGTTCGGGGCGAGGTCGTAGCCGCCGAGGCGCGCGGCCAGGAAAGCCTCGGCGTGGTCGCTGTCCGTCTCGATCAGCCCGAGCGGGCCGTCGTCGAAGCGACGGGCCGTGCGGCGGGCAGTGTCGGTCGTCTTGACCAAAAGGCAGCGGTAGAACCGGGCCTTCTGCTGTTCCAGCAGGCCGAACGCCTTGTTCAGCCGGTCCGGGTCCACCACCAGCGCCTCGCGGGCGCCGCCGAGCAGGCCTTCGAGCGCCGGCCCCCAGGCCGGATCGGTGATCTCGGCGAGCTCGCAGATCGGCGTCGCGTCGATGCCGATCCGGGCCAGCTCATCGCGAAACGCCAGCGTGTGCGGCGAGAGGCGCCCGGCGCTGCCGTGGCCGGAGGAAAAGGCGGCGGAGAGCGCCTGCGCCTCCTTCTCTCCCGTACGGGCACGGATGGCGAGGTCTTCGGCGGCCTCGTCGAGGCCGGCCGCGATGTCCGGCAGGTCGGCGAGGCCCGCGACGAGCCGGCCGAGCACCCCGTCGGCGCGCAGGGTCTCCTCCGGCGGGGCGTCGCGGCGCAGGCCCGAGCGGGCGCAGGATTCGATCAGGCGGGCGGCCTCCGGTGCGCTGGCGCGGATCGTCGCGGAGACGGTTGAGAGCCGTCCGGCCTCCTGCACCAGGCCGACGAGCTCGGCGACGCGGGCAGCAAGGTCGCGCCGGTCGCGGGCCAGCATGGCGAGCCCGGCATTCGAGGCGGCGAGCCGCCCCTCGGCGGCGCTGCCGATGATGAGCGCCTTGCGCTGGGCGATCTCGGAATCGATCTCGCGCACGAAACCCTGGCTGGTGGCGACGCTCTCGCGGGCGATCCGCAGCGCGTCGCCGGTCTCGACGAGCCGTGTGCGGGCGCTGGTCCAGTCGACGATGCGGCGGCGAAGCTCTGCGCTCGCCGCCCGCAACTCGTCGAGAGCGGCCGCGAGGCTCGACTCGGCCCAGGTCTCGTAGCGCCCGACGATCCGGCGCAAATGCGAGAGTCGCGTCTCCAGCTCCTCTATGGTCTCGCAGAGCCGGCGCCAGTTCTCGACCGATTGCCGGATACGGGCGACGTCGAGGGGCGCCGGCTCCAGCACGAAGCTCTTCACGAAGGCACTCGGGTCGAAGATCGGCTTGAACGCGACGGCATTGGAGAAGGTGCGCAGGAATTGCCGCGGCTCGGGCGCCGGCGCGCCTTCGCGCATCAGGGCCAGCACCTCGGCGGTGAAGCGCTCGCCGGAGGAGCGGAACTGCTCGAAGCGCTCGGCGCGGCGGTTGAGATCGGCGGCGATCTCGCTCCACGGGGCGACGAAGCTGCCGCGGTCGGTCTCGCGAACGTAGTCGGCGATCTCGAAGCGGTGGCCGACGGCGATGAAGCGCGAGATCGTCTCTTCGCGCTGCTCGTCGGAGCGTGCGGCGAGCGCCAACCCGACCGAGACGATGCGCCCACTCGCCTCGTTCTCGAAGGTGAGCGCGATGACGGTCTCGCAGGATTCCCGCGTCGGACGCCCGCCCTCGGCGGGGTCGCTGATCCAGCCGAGGCAGTAATCGCGTACCGTGCGCGAGCTGCGACCCGAGGCCGAGGCGTTCAGCGCGAGGCGGCTGGCATTGTTGCCGGCGAGCACAGTGCCGACCGCGTCGAAGATCGTCGACTTGCCGGCGCCCGTCGGTCCGACCAGGGCGGCGGCGCCCCGGATCCGGATCTGCTGGCGGCGGATCAGATACCAGTTCGAGAGCGCGATGTCGGTGAGGAGGTACAAACGGTGGCTGGCCAGTGGTTTCGGGCAAGAAGTCCCGGCAGAGCTACAGGATTCGACGGCCGTTCGGGAGTCACCTCAAAGACAGCACCCGGCGAATCACGCTGCCGGTGGCCCGCGTCGGGCTTGACCGCACAAGCGTAGCTGTTTCAATGCGCGCGCATTCGGGATTGGGCGCAGGAGGCGACGACATGCAGCGGTTCGCGATCCTGCTCTGCCTCGGCACCGTCCTCTCCGGCTGCACCGGCTTCGAATACATCTCGAAGACCTATGTCGCCCTGCCCTCCCAGGTGGTGACGATCGGCTGCAACGAGCCCTACGAGGTCTACGACAACCGCCAGCGTCGGCGCATGCTCGTCGTCTCGAACTCGCTGCGCGAAGTCACGGGCTGCGGCATCGGCGAGCGCAACGAAGGACGCGATCCGGCGGCGTCCCGCGCCGAGCGCTTCCGCACGGCAGCCCGAGCCTTCCTCGACGAGACTGTGCGCGAGGATTGCCGGATCACCGGCGAGACGGTGTTCGCCGATCTCCAGACCGAGTTCGCCTATACCTGCGAGGCGCCGATCGAGCGCCGCGGCACCAAGACCCCGCGCCTGCCGAGCCGCGGCCGCGTCGGGACGATGTGATCGGCCGGACGACGCTCAGGCGTCATCCGCCGGCGACGTAAAGGTCCGCTCCGTCGCGTCCCCCGCCGCCGCCAGCAGCGCCCGCGCGAACGCCCGCGCTTCGGTCCGGTCAAGGCTGAGAACGGCGGTCACCGGCTGACCGCCGACATCGGGCAGGCCGAGTTCGAGCCGCACGCCATCGCCCTCGGCACGGGCCGACAGGCTCCAGCCGCGCTCTCCGCTCGAAGATCTGCCGCCGCCCGGCCCGCTCATCGTCTTTTCCTCCACCCCCGCCTGCATGACCGATCGGTGCGCCGGAGACCAGTGGGCGATGCGTCGAAGACGATTGACGGGCGGTGTGCGGGATGGTGTCTGCGGCCGGCTCGCGCCGCTCACAGGCGCATCTCCCTTCACGCAGGACGCGACGACAATGGCCGAGATCTGGTTCCGCACGGGCGAGGCGACGGTGCTCGCCGCCGAAGGTCAGTACACCGACGCCATGCCCGAAGTGCTGATCGGCTCGACCCGCGGCCCGGTCGGCCAAGCCTTCGCCGGCATGATGGGCCAGGTCCAGGGCCACACACGCATGTTCGTGGTGCGCGACCTCAACCAGCTCGTGCGCCCCTCCACGATGATGACCACGAAGGTCACGATCCACACCGCCGAATACGCCGAGCTCCTCGGCGGCGTGGTCCAGGCCGCCACCGGCGACGCCATCGTCGATTGCGTGATCGAGGGCATCCTGCCGAAGGACGGCCTCGATGAGCTGTGCATGATCATCATGATCTGGCTCGACGAGCGTTGCGGCAGCGACCCGAACGTCGACCGCAAGGACCTCTACCGCACCAACTACGAAGCCACGAAGCTCGCCATCGGCCGCGCCATGAAGGGCGAGCCGACGATCGACGAGCTGATCGCCAACCGTAAGACGGTGAAGCACTACGCGCTGGAAGACGTGATCGACTATTGATCCGCATGCCGTCAGCCCGGGGGCTCGCCGAAGGCGGGAACCCGGGATCCGCCCGACACACTGCGGCCGGCCTTGGATGAAACGCTCTGCGCGCCCGTCATCCGGGTTCCGCTACGCAGCACCGGATGACGGAATGGATAATTCGGCTCGGCTGGCATCGCAGCCTGAACGCGGCGGCTGACCGCGTTTGGTTTGTTATCAATCCGAGACGCGCGTTCCGCGCCGCAACACGGCCTCGTTGATCCGCAGGAGGATTTCGTCGGGCACGTGAAGGCTGAATCCGGCCTCCCGCTCGCCGGAGGCGAAGCGGGCGACGAGCGCCTCCACGGAACGGGATGTCGTCCTGCGGTCGGCGGCCAGCGGCGACCGGAACGCAAGGCGTCCCTCGGCCTTGCCGTGCCGGATGTAGTGATGAAGCGGCTCGATGCCGTCGGCAGCGACATCCGGATTGGCCGCGAGATACGCGCCCACGCCGAATTCCGGTCCAGGATCCCGCCGCTCGCGGCGGCCGATGCGCGCGTAATGAAGCAACGCCGATTGCGACCCGACGTCCTTATAGAAGCGGGCGTACCAGTCAGGGTCGATAAAGCGGTTCGGTCGCCGACCCTCGTCGATGCCGTGATCACGGAAATGGCGCCACGGGTCGACCCCGGCGGCGGCGACATCGGGATAATGCTCCAGATACCACGCGGCGTCGAAGATCTCGGCGAGCCTCGCGACCGTGACCGCGTTGGACCGTATCGACCGGCGGAAGCGCCGGATCCGATACCACGTACCGCGAACGAAGCGCTTCATGAGGCGGCTCCGATGAGGCGCGCGCGGCCCGTGGACATCTCGTCGGGATCTAACGTGCGATAGACCCGCTCTCCGCGCATCACGGCCAGAAGCTGCTCAGTCGAATCGGCCCAGGTCAAATGCGTCATTGGTGCAGGCGCAGCGATCCGTCCGCTCTGCCGGGCGGCGAGCCAGGATCGGATCGCGGCAGCGAGGCCGCCGGGCCGGCTGTCGAAATAGTCCGCGCTCGTCCCTCCGACCTCACGGAAGACCGGTAGATCCCGCGCGAGGATCGGCGTGCCCCGTGCCGCCCCTTCGACGAGCGGCAAGCCGAAGCCTTCGCCATGCGAAGCGACGACCACCGCCGTGGCGGCACCGTAGAGCCTGTCGAGGTACTCGTCGCTCACCTTCGGCAGCCAGACGAGACGTGTCGCGTATTCCCGGTGGCCGCGGATGCGCTCGGCGAGTTCCTGAACCATCCACCCCTCCTTGCCGACCACGACGAGCGCGACGTCGCCCCCCTCCGCCCAAAGGGTGTCGAAGGCGTCGAGCGCATCGGCATGGCCCTTACGGGGCTCGACGGTGCCGACCATCAGGAAGGTGGACCGCCGGCCCATCGCCGCCAGCACGGCCTCGCCGTCCTCCGGCACGCCGGTGGTCGGCATCCCGACCGCGAGGTTGTGGCCGAGATGGAACCAGCCGATCTTGAGAGGGCTGGCACGCTTGGCGATCGCCTCGGAGGCGGCGAACTTAATCACGCTCTCGGCGGTTGTAGCAGAGATGCAAGCAATGTGATCGGCACAGGTCGTGATGGTGTCGAACCAGCGCCGGTCCAACGCTTCGAGCCAATCCGGAAAGTACCGAGGTATTTCGAGTGGGAGAAGATCATAGACAACGTTGGTAACGGTACCACCGGCACGTCTGAAGCGGCCTAGCCAGGGAGCAGCATCCGGAAGCCGGTCCGGAACCCAGTCCAGTCCGAGATAGTGATCTCCTGGGCCGAAGGCGACGGGTGTGTCATCGAGCGAGCCGATCAACAAACTGAGCCGGTCGCGGACGAACGAGCGCGCGTAATGCGGGATACCGTCGCGTATCACGACCGGCTCGATACGGAATCCCTCCGGTGGGTTTGAGATCAGGCGATCGAGCACTGCGCGAACCACTCGTTCGATCCCAGTCCGTAGATCGTCGCGCGCAATGCCAGACACATCACAGAATATCTGGCGGAGGCGGGGAGACGGATAGAGAGCACGCAGATGGCCTGCCAAGCGTACAAGATCGTTTGAATTCGGCTGCGTATCGGTCGAGATGTCGGCGACAGCATCTACCAGTACGCGTTCGCGGACACGCCCCGAGGTCGTCGCGAATCCATTCACGATGTCCCGCACGCGACGGCCGATGGTTCTCGGCTCGTGCGCGACGGCGAGATGCGCACGAGCCGCCTCGCCGAGCCGACAACATTCCTCGCGATCCTCGCGGAGACGAAGCAGGACGGCGCCGACCTCCTCGGCGTCCGCATAGGGCGCGAGCTTGACCAGACAATCGTCCGGAAACTCGGTCACGGGTCCGAGGTCCGTCGCGATCGTCGGCAGGCCATAAGCCATCGCGCCGAGCGTGGCGCCCGAAGTCTCGCCGCGAGATTCGGTCCGGAGCTGGATCGCGACGTCCGCCGCCGCCATGTAGTGCCCGTACTCTGCGTCGGAGAGGCGGCCAGCGAAGACCACCACGGCATCGGGATAGCGATCGGTGACGGCGGCCAGCACCTCGCCCGCATAGGGCTCATGGTGGGGCCCGACGAAGACGAGGCGACTCGTGTTGTCCGCTGCGAGGCCGCTCGCGACGAAGCCCTCGGCCGTCAGCAGGTTGAGCTTGCGCGGATCAACGATGCCGAAGCTCGCGACCACGAAGGCGTCCTGCGGGATGCCGAGCGTCTCTCGCGCCGCGTCGCGCGTGCCGAGCTTCGGCAGGGAGCGCAGATGCGGCACGACCGTCATCATCGGCCGCACCGTCGGCCCGAAGGCCGCTTCGGCGATTCCGAGGGCGAAGTCGGAGTGCACGATGACGCCGTGGGCATTGCGGAAGATCGCGCCGCTCATGGTCAGTGCGCGGCCGACGCCGTCATATCCCTCGTCGGCCAGCAGGCGCAGCCCGGTGATGCCGTGAGAGGCGTAGATCTCCTCGACGATCACGTCCGCAGGCTTCCCGGCGACGTGCAGCAGGTGGATCGCGAGGTTCGACAGGAAAGCGTCGTGGAGGATGACGGTGCCCGGAAAGCGCGCGAGCAGCCGGAACATGTGGGTGTGGAAGGTCGAGTTGCCGAAGGAGTAGACGATGCAGTCATAGCCGCCCGCATGCCGTTCGAAATAGGCGATGTCCCGCACCGCGCAATTGCCGGCGAGCCAGGGATCCTCGGTCGAGCCGTCCGGATGCACGAGATCGATCTCGTAATGGTCGAGCAGTTCGCGCAGCAGCTCGGCGCTGTAGTCGGCGATCCCGGAATGGTCGGGCGGCAGGGGCGAGACGAACGCCATACGGGGCCGGCGCGCCGGCGCAGGCAGCGCCAGACGCTCCGGGAACCGGATCTCGGCGCGCTCGCGCATTCGGCGGGCGTGAAGCTCCTCGAAGGCGTCGAGTGCGCGCCGAGCCGCCGCCCGCCACGTGAACATCCTTGCCCGTTGCGGGCCGTAGGCGCGCATGGCCTCCCGCCACTGGCGATTGCCGAGGGCGAAGAGCAGCCGTTCGCGCAGCGACTCCACGTCGAACGGGTCGAAAAGGCAGTCCTGCCGGCCGACCACCTCGGGAAGGCTGGTGTTGTCGGCGACGAGCACCGGCGCACCGCACGCCATCGCCTCGAGCGGCGGAAGCCCGAAACCCTCGTGCGTGGACGGAAAGACCAGCACGTCGCACAGGCCGTACAAGGCGATCAGGTCGGCATCGGCGATGTAGCCCGTGAAGATCACGTGCTCGGGCGGCACGCCGTGACGCTCGGCCGCCGCCGCGATGGCCTCCTTCTCGTGCGCCACGAGCTTGCCCGCGAAGACGAGATCGAGATCGGCGCGTAAGGCCGCGGGCAGCTGCGTGTAGGCCCGGACCAGCAGTTCGATGTTCTTGCGCGGATCGGCGGCGCCGACGAAGAGGACGAAGCGCCGGCTCATGCCGTATCGGCCGAGCAACGCGCCCTTCTCCGGTGCCGACAGGGAAACGGGGCGGAAATGATCGCCGACGCCGGCGAACATCACCGCGATGCGCTCGTCCGGCAATTGCAGGAGATCGATAGCCTCGCGCTTGGAGTACTCCGAGATCGAGAGCAGCAGGTCGGCACGCTTCAGATCCTGCACGTTGCGCAGGTAATGCCTCTTGTACGCCGGCGACCCGAGATAGCGGTCGGGATCGGCCAGCGGGATCAGGTCGTACAACGTCACCGCGGTGGCGTGGTCGCCCTGGAGCAGCCCGACGGAGGTGATGAAGTCCTCGACGAAGCCCTCGAACAGCGAGCCGACGTGAACGATGTCGGGCGCGATCTGCGCGATGCGCGCCTCGCGCAACAGGGCGGCCGCGCGGGCATGCCAGACATTGGCCTGGTGTACGCAGGCCGTCGGTCCATAGGGTCCGAAGGTGTGGATCCGCCCCGGCGGCAGCAAGCGCCGGAACTCCGTCTCGACGGCATCGATCTCGTGGGAGAGATCTTCTCCAAGGAGCACATGAAACTCGTGCCCCCCCTCTGCGATCATCGCGAGCGCCAATTGCCGGGTCAGCCGCCCGATGCCGCGCTCCCGGCTCGACGACTGAAGCCCTTGCAGATCGAGGAGGATTTTCACGGACCGTATGTCTCTGGTTAGGATCGTTCCAGTCGCATGCGGTGCTCCCGCACCGCACCATCGAAGATCGAGCGGGACACATAGGCGGCAGTGCGGTTTTTGTCATTAAAAGATACCACGGCGGCGAGCCACGCCTTCGCGGGAACTCGCCTGCAAGGGGCATCAACCCGCAGTCGGCCGAGTCCGTTTAATACCAATCGGCATTCGAGTGCCTGGCTATCCGTATATCTCGCAAGCTGAAGGCACTCGACGTGATCGATGTTCTCTCGGATCTGTTCAGCCGGCGCGGTGTGCCGGGTCATATCCGCTCGGACAACGGGACGGAGTTCATCGCCAAAGCGGTCCAGGACTGGATCGCAGCAGTTGGCTCGCAGACCGCCTACATCGAGTCGGGCAGTCCGTGGGAGAACGGCTATTGCGAGAGCTTCAACGCCAAACTGCAGGACGAACTTCTCAACGGCGCGGTGTTCCACACCCTTAAAGAGGCCAGCGTCGTGATCGAGCAATGGCGGAGGCACGACAACAGCATTCGTCCGCACTCGTCACTCGGCTACCAGCCGCCTGCGCCAGAGGTCGTCATCTGGCCAACCGAACCGAGCAGCTCAACGCCGTTCGCCAGCGCCACCATCGTCAGGAGACCTGACCCTGACTCAGTTTGATGGGTCTAGGTCAGGCACTCTGTCCACGTCGGGTCAAAGTGCAGCAATGCGCTACCAGCTGCTCGGGAAATCAATTCAATATTCCGTATCATTCGCGGCATGCACGAACGGCAAATGCAGCGGATTGGGCCATAGTCTCCCATCTGCGCCAGCTTTTGCGGCGAACGGTATCGGTAGAGAATATAGCATCAACGGGAAGGCTAATGGGTCGAATCTAACGCTTGGTGCCCGCGTTTTGCGGCTTGGATGATGCGATCCGGATAGGCGGTCCAGACGAAGGGCTTTGGTTGGCGGTTGGTCTCGGCGACGAAGCGTTTGATGGCCACCTGCACGTCGATCAGGGATCGGAACACGCCGCGTCGCAGCCGCCGCTGTGTGAGCTTGGCGAAGAAGCCCTCGACGGCGTTGAGCCAGGAGGCGGAGGTTGGCGTGAAGTGGAGGTCCATCGCGGATGGCGATCGAGCCAGGCGCGCACCTTCGCGTGCTTGTGGACGGCATAGTTGTCGAGGATCGCGTGCACGACCTTGCCGGCTGGCACGGCCGCCTCGATCGCATTGAGGAAGCGGATGAACTCCTGATGCCGGTGGCGCTGCATGCAGCGGCCGATCACCTTGTCCTCCAGCACGTTCAGGGCGGCAAACAGCTTCGTCGTGCCGTGGCGCTTGTAGTCGTGGGTGCGCGTCGTCGGGCGGCCCGGCTTCATCGGTAGGGGGGCCTGTGTGCGAGCGAGCGCCTGGATCTGGCTCTTCTCATCAACGGAGAGCACGACGGCATGAGCCGACGGGTCGACGTAGAGCCCAACAACATCACGCAGCTTGGCGGCGAAGGCCGGGTCGGTGGAGAGCTTGAACTGGCGGACCCGGTGCGGCTGCAGGCCATGCCCGCGCCAGATCCGCTGCACCGACGAGGTGCTGATGGACGCGACCTTGGCCATGGCCGCCGCCGTCCAATGCGTCGTCTCGCCGGGCGGATCACCCTGCGTCAGGGCCACCACGCGTTCCGCCACCTCCGGACCGAGTGGCGCAAGACGCGCCGGTCGCGTCTTGTCCCGCAGCAACCCGTCGACACCCTCCTGAGCAAACCGCTCCTGCCAGCGCCAGACGGCCGTCTTGGACACGCCCGCTGCGCGCATGATCGCATGAGTGCCAAGGCCGTCGGCGCTCAGCAGCACGATGTTGGCGCGCCAGACGTGCTTCTGGGCCGTGTTCCGGTCCCCGACGATTGCCGCGAGCCGGTTGCGATCCGCAGGCGTGAGGGTGATCGAGATGCCATGCCGCATCCCCACAGACTCGCATTACAAACCCGAAACCGAAACCCGCCACGGACTCGCCCGTTAGATTTCAGCCACTAAATGTTTGATCCCAGGGTTTGATGGTGCAGTCTTCACGTCGGAGTGGAGGGACGCGCTATGGGCCAGGTTCTTCACGGCAGCGCCACAACGACGGAGGCGGTCCGTCGAGCGATCCAACATAGTCAAGCGAGCCTGAGGACGCTCTCGAAGCGCTACGGGATCAACCCGAAGACGGTTGCCAAGTGGAAGAAACGGACCTCGGTCGCCGACCAGCGCACGGGGCCGAAGGATCCGCATTCGACGGTGTTGTCACCCGAAAATGAAGCTGTGGTCGTCTCCTTTCGCCGCCACACGCTCCTGCCGCTCGACGACTGCCTCTACGCGCTTCAGGCCACGATCCCGCACCTGACCCGCTCGTCGCTGCATCGCTGCCTGCAGCGGCACGGGATCAGCCGATTGCCGGAGGTCGACGGCGACAAGCCCAAGCGGTCGCGCTTCAAGGCCTACCCGCTTGGCTACTTCCACATCGATCTGGCTGAGGTTCACACCGCCGAAGGCCGGCTCTACCTGCTCGTCGCCATCGATCGCACGACCAAGTTCGCCTTCGTCGAGTTGCACGAGAAGGCGACACGGCGAGTTGCCGGTGACT